>WTHL01000248.1 GCA_011523155.1 Synechococcus sp. PL34863bin_39
CCTCAACGCGCATCAGGCCATGGGAACCGTGCCTTACAACGGTCTGAGCGAAGCCTCCAGTGAGCGGGTGTACCTCAACAGTGAGGGGGCTTTGCGCCACATGCAACGCACGCAGGCCAGTCTTTACCTCTATGCCCGTGCTGAAGAAACCGGACGCAAACCCCGCAGCGGGGGTGCGGTTCGCGTCGCGGCGGGAAGCGACGATCTCGACGTTGCAGGTTGCATCCGGGAAGCTGCAGACCGCACCGTCAGCCATCTCAACTATCAACCCATCGACACCGGTCGCTACCTGGTTTGCTTCACTCCGGAGGCGTTTCTGGATCTGATCGGAGCCTTCAGCAGCCTCGTGAATGCGCGATCGGTGCTCGATGGCGTCAGTCTCAGCAATCCGGACTCCCTCGGGTCAAGCATTGCGGTGCCCTTCCTTTCACTGCACGACAACGGTTTGCACCCCGGCCATGTGGGCGCCTCACCCTTCGATGGAGAAGGAACCCCGACCCGACGGTTGTGTCTGATCAGGAACGGCCTGCTGGAGAGCTTTCTGCATTCAGAGGCCACGGCCCGTCGGTTCGGCGTCGCCCCCACGGGCCATGCAGGGTTGGGGGCCAAGGTGTCGGTCGGTCCTGACTGGTTCGAAGTCGGCACCAGCGAGGGAGCGGCCAGCGGCACCACCCACCTGAACCATGCCACCACAACCGACACGTTCGTGCTGATCGAAAGCCTCAATGCCCTGCATGCAGGTGTCAAAGCCAGTCAGGGATCCTTTTCGCTCCCCTTCGATGGCTGGCTGGTTCGCGGTGGAGAGATGGTTTCCGTGGAATCGGCAACGGTGGCGGGCGATATTCGTACCGTTCTGAACAGCATCGTTCATCTCGAAGCTGAAGCCAAGGTCACCCACCAGGGGGTGTCACCCCACGTCTGGGTGGACGACCTGGCGATCACCGGCGAAGGCTGAGATCTGAGGCGTATCAATCGTGAAGATCCTCTTCTGGGGCACCCCCGCCTATGCAGTGCCGACTCTGCAGGCCCTGCACACAGCGGGGCATACCATTGTCGGTGTAGTCACCCAACCTGACCGTCGACGCGGACGCGGGAAACAGCTGATGCCGTCGGCCGTGAAGGCGGCAGCTCTGGAGATTGACGTTCCGGTCTTCACCCCGGAACGCATTCGCAACGACCTCGCCTGTCAGGAGCAGCTGGCGTCGCTCAAGGCCGATCTCTACGTGGTGGTTGCCTTTGGCCAGATCCTGCCCCAGTCGGTGCTGGATCAAGCGCCGCTGGGATGCTGGAACGGCCATGGATCATTGCTCCCACGGTGGCGAGGGGCAGGACCGATTCAATGGTGCCTGCTTGAAGGTGACCGCGAAACCGGAGTCGGTGTGATGGCGATGGAAGCCGGGCTGGATACGGGGCCCGTCCTCCTGGAACGGAAGCTGACCATCGGGCTCCGGGACAACGCCAACACCCTGGGGCAACGGCTCAGTGAGCTGACGGCTGGGCTGATGGTTGAGGCGATGCCCTTGATCGAAGCGGCCGGTCCAGGCAGCGAGGCCGATCGCCTGGCAAAGCTTGGCGTCGTACGTCAGGGGGACGACAGCGTCTATGCACGGATGCTTGGGAAGGAGGACTTCCTGATCAACTGGGAGCAATCGGCACTGTCGATTCACCGCAAGGTGATGGGCCTGTTTCCAGGAGCGGCGACACGCTGGAAAGGCAAACGCCTGAAGGTGACCGAAACCGAACCGCTGATCCGCCGACTGGCGGACCAGCTCTCGCCAGAGGCCGCAACGCTGGCCGATCAATGGGGTCTCGATCCAGATCAAGACGCAAAACCATCAACCCGCCCGGGTCAGATCCTTGCCGTCGCTCCCGAGCATGGATTGATCGTTGCAACCCAGGGCTGCCCAGTCCTGATCCGTGAAGCACAACTGGAGGGGAAGGCGCGAGCCACTGGCAGGCAGCTCATCCAGCAACTGCAGGCCGTGGAAGGCGATCGATTAGGTGATTAGAAGCTGATAGGCCTCTGTGATTCGACGGAACGCCTCCGCGTCCCCACCCACATCCGGATGATGTCGTTTCACCATCCGGCGATGGG
>WTHL01000177.1 GCA_011523155.1 Synechococcus sp. PL34863bin_39
GAGCGTGATTGACGTCGGGCGCGATCTCACCGGTTTCGGCCAGGGGGTCCTGGCGCTGATGATCCTGGTGGGCGGTCTGGGTCTGATGGCGATCACCACGTTCCTCCAGGGTTTCGTGGTCAGGGGAACCGCACTGCGACGCCGGCTCGACCGCGGTCAGACCCTGGATGAGTTCGGCGTCGGCGGAGTTGGCAACACCTTTCGAGGCATCGCCCTGACCGCAGCCGTGCTGATCGTGCTCGGTGCACTGGTGCTCTACTTCTACGGATTCACCGATCTACCTCGCGGTGGCGGCCGCCTCTGGGCTGCCCTCTTCCACAGCATTTCCGCTTACAACAACGCGGGATTCGGCCTCTGGGGCGACAGCCTCGAGCACTACCGCAACAACAGGGTCGTCAATGGTGTGGTGATGCTGCTGATCATCCTCGGCGGCCTGGGCTGGCGGGTCACCAGTGATCTCTGGACCAATCGGAAACGCCTGCAGCGGCGGAACCTGAGCCTTCACACCCGCCTGGTGCTGAGAGCCACTGTGATTCTGATCGCAGCCGGCACCGTCGGTCTCCTGGTCACAGAGAGCCTGACGCGGGGTCACATGCTCACGAGCCTGGCCTGGCCTGAGCGACTGCTCACCGCCCTGTTCGAATCCGTGAGTACCCGCACAGCCGGATTCACCACCGTGCCTCTTTCACTGACCAGTTTTTCCGATTCTGGCCTGCTGCTGATGATGACCCTGATGTTCATCGGCGCCAGCCCTGGCGGCACGGGCGGAGGCATCAAGACCACCACGGTCGTGGCCCTGATGGCCGCCACACGCTCCACACTGCTGGGGCGCGAGGAAGTGGTGATCCGCAATCGTGAGCTGTCCGACAAGGTGGTGCTGCGGGCGGTGAGCATCACCGTGGCGTCCCTGCTCTTCGTTCTCGGGATGGCCATGCTTCTGGCCTTGAGCAGCAACCTCAAGGGCGACGAACCCTTCACCTTTCTGGAGCTTCTGTTCACTTGCATCTCCGCGTTCGCGACGGTTGGCCTCGACCTGGGCGTGACGGAAAATCTCAGCCGCTTCGGGCAACTGGTTCTGGTGATCGGGATGTTTGTGGGACGACTGGGAATCCTGCTGTTGCTGAGCGCCATCTGGGAGACCGTGAACCGTGGACGACCAGCCCGTCAGAATCGGATTGGTTTTCCGCGGGATGATCTCTATGTCTGAGCAGGAGCGGACGGCATGAGGGAGTGGTGGAACTGGTCGCCTCCAGAGAGCGAACAGATTCAGAGCTTCGGCGTTGTCGGCGTTGGACGCTTCGGCAGTGCGGTCTGCCAGCAGCTGCTCCAGAACGGTGCGGAGGTGTTGGCGGTCGACCGATCCGCGCGGGCGATCGAAGAGCTGCGTCAGCAGCTGCCATCGGTGGAAGCCCGCGTCGTCGACTGCACGGACGAGGAAGCCCTGCGCGAGGCGGGCATTCTCGACATGAACACGGTGGTCGTGGCGATCAGCGAACCGATCGAGGCCAGCATCACGGCCACCCTGATCGCCAAGGACGGCGCCGGCACCCGCGTCCGCCGGGTGATCGCCAGGGCCACGAGCGATCTGCACGAAAAGATGCTCAAGCGTGTCGGTGCCGACCGGGTGGTCTTTCCCTCGAGGATGCAGGGAGAGCGCCTCGGGCTCGAACTGGTGCGGCCCAACCTGATGGAACGGCTGGAGCTGGACGAGCGCCACTGCATCGAGGAGATCAAGGTTCCGAGCCGTTTCGTTGGCCGCTCCCTGCGGGACCTCAATCTGCGCAAGAACTACCGGGTCAATGTGCTGGCAGCGGGGCCAGCCAAGGAGCTCACCGTGAATCCACCGGCCTCACACATGCTGGTCGAAAGCAATGTGCTGGTCGTGATGGGCCTGATCGAAGACCTGCAGGAACTTCCAAGAGACTGAGCGAATGCGCGTTCTGGGGCTGATGAGCGGCACCAGCGCCGACGGGATCGATGCTGTTCTGGCGGACTTTCAAGGGCCCTGCCATCGCCCCCGGTGGCGCCTGCTCAAGGCCAGTTCGCAGCGCTATCCACCCGAGCTGCAACAACGCATTGTGGCCGTGGGCCAGGGGGAGCCCCAGGCGGCCCACGAACTGCTGAACCTGGCGGAAGCGATCACTGAACTGCAGGCTGAAGCCGCACAACGCTGCGATCCAGACGGACAAGCGGAACTCATCGGCTGCCATGGGCAGACCGTCTGGCATCGCCCCCCAAGCACAGACGCAGCGGGGTGCGTGCAGCGGGGAGCCAGCTGGCAGATGCTGCAGGCCCCACTCCTGGCAGGCCTGTTGCAGCGGCCGGTGATCCATGACTTTCGTGCAGCCGATCTGGCCCTCGGCGGCCAGGGCGCGCCCTTGGTGCCAATGGCCGACGCCGCCCTGCTGGGCCGGGGCAATGGCTGGAGGGCCATGCTGAACCTGGGAGGGATTGCCAATCTCACCTTGATTCCTCCCGTCCGGGGACCGGATCGCGATGCCGCCGTCATGGGATGGGACTGCGGACCTGCCAACACCCTGATCGATCTGGCCATGGTGCAGTTCAGCGATGGCAGGGAGCGACTGGACAGGGACGGCCGCTGCGCCGCTACAGGGACGGTGGATGAGAAGGTGCTCCGGCAGTGGCTCGAGGAGCCCTATCTGCATCAGCCGCCGCCCAAGTCCACAGGCCGCGAACAGTTCGGGCGGCAAGACCTGCAGCGCCGACTCCTCGACCTGCAACGGCATACCCCGGCCGATTGCATCGCCACACTCACCGCCTTTTCGGCCGCCGCCGTGGCCCAGGAGCTGGACCTGCTGGTCGAGCGCGGAACCCCTCGCCCGCACGACCTCGTGGTCGCCGGTGGTGGCTGCCGCAACCCCTCACTGATGCGTGAACTGGAACGCCGCTGCCGTGGACTGCGGGTGCGGTGCAGCGACGACCTGGCCCTGCCATCGGACAGTCGGGAAGCCCTTGTGTTTGCCCTGCTTGCCTGGTGGCACCACCGGGGCCATCCCGGCAACGCCCCGTCGGTCACCGGCGCCTTGAAGCCCTCCGTGCTCGGGACCCGTGCTCCGGTGCCGGGACGCTGAGCGGTCAGCCCGGACGATAAAGACGAAGACGCCTGGGCGCTCCCCGCAGCCGGCGCGGCGGTTGCGACTCCAGATCGGAACGGATCTGGGCCGCGTCCCGGGGAGTTTGCCGCTCCGCGGGTGCTGGAACTGGGATCGATGCCTGGTGCTGTGCGGGGAGCGGCGGCTGACCCTGCTCCAGGCGCTGCAGACCCTGCTGGATCAGCACCTTGGCCATATTGCTCACGGTGCGGGACTCCTGCTCAGCCAGCGCGGCGAGACGGTCGCAGAGCTCCTCTGGCAGCACCACCTGGATCCGAGGGGATTTCGGCTTTCCACTGGATGAGGTTTGGCGAGTGGCCATGCCCCAGAGATCAGCACAGATACTGAAAAGTGTAGTCGGATGCGCAAGGATAGTATCCAGCACTATGCTGTGGTCACGCTTCAGCACCCTGCGTCCCCGTTCGGAGAGCCCATGCCCCGATCAACCAGCAAAACGACCAGCACCGGAACGAGCGGAACGTCAGGACCTTCCATCCCCGAACTTCCCAAGACGCCCCCCCGCCGGAGAGCCTCGCGGGCCCGCACCACACGCCGACGCAGCCTGGACAACGGTGATGTGCTCGTGTCGGCGGTGATCAGCACCTATCTGCTGACGCATCTGCACCATGTGCTGCAACGCGCTGAATTCGGCGCCGTTGAGGATGGGCGCGACTCGCAGGCAGCGAACTATGCCCAGCTCCGCAAAGTTCTCTGCATGGATGCGCGCAGCATGGAGGACGCCTCAGCGGCAGGGTTGCGCGAGACGGATCTCGATCTCGCAGCCTGAGCAAGCCGGACGATGATCGAACCTGGTTCCGAAGCCAGCCGCCCGAAGCCCCGCTCCAAATTCTGAATATCGTGAAGTCGTCTCGACATCACGATCATGAGCAATGCAGCCGAGCTCTATCGCCGGATCGAAAGTGACCAGACCTTGACCAACGGCCTCTTCCGCCAGGCTCTGCAGAACCCTGCTGGCGCCATCGATACCATCTGCGAACTGGGCAGCACCCTGGGACTCCCCGTCACAGCCGAGGACGTGAAGAGGCACATCGCCGGTCTCGACGACGACCTCACCAAGCAATGGCTGATCAAGGCCCGCGGAGGCCTCTGAGCAACGCCCTGGCGGCTCAACCGTCAGCCTGCTCTGATGCCTGGATCCCCGCGCCGACCGCTCCCGAGGGAGCGGTCACTTCCATGGAGGATCGTTGCCTCTGACGGCTATAGCCGCCCCCACCGGCCCAGCTGAAGAACAACCAGTAGCTGACGATCGCCAGGCCTGCCGCCACCACAAGCGCCGTCACCTGTTCCAGTCGCCGCATGGCCCTTGGGCTCCTCTGACCTCCGCCTCAGTCTGCCTCGTGCCGCCCGCGCGGGATGATGCCTGCTGATCCCCCCTATCCGTGTGCTGAGACTGGAGCGCGTCGGCAAGATCTACCCCACTGGGGAAGTGCTTCGCGATGTCACCTGGGAAGTCAAGGCCGGTGATCGGATTGGCCTCGTGGGCGTCAACGGTGCCGGGAAGTCCACACAACTCCGCCTGATCGCCGGGATCGAAGAGCCCTCATCGGGTCAGGTGGTCCGTCAGGGCGAACCGAGGATTGCCTATCTCCAGCAGGAATTCGATGTTGACCCCCGCCGCACCGTGCGGGAGGAACTCTTCCAGGCCTTTGGGGAGGCCGCAGACGTTCTGAACCGCCAGCGCATGGTGGAAGCGGACATGGGATCGGAAAAGGCGGCGGCGGATCCCGATCACCTCGACGCCCTGATCCATGAGCTGGGGCGGCTGCAATCCCGGTTCGAAGCCCTGCATGGCTATGAACTGGAGGCCAAGATCGACAAGCTGCTGCCCACCATCGGCTTCACAGCGGAGGGCGCTGATCGGACCGTGGCCGATTACTCGGGCGGCTGGCAGATGCGAATCGCCCTGGGCAAGATCCTCCTGCAGGATCCTGACCTGCTGCTGCTGGATGAACCGACCAACCATCTGGATGTGGACACGATTCAGTGGCTGGAGGGCTACCTGACGGAGCAGAGCGCGGCCTTGGTGGTGATCAGCCACGACCGCACCTTTCTCGACAGGGTGTGCAATCAGATCGTCAGCACAGAGCGGGGAATCTCTCGCGCCTACCTGGGGAACTACACCGCCCACCTCGAGCAGAAGGCACAGGAACGGGAGGCGACCCAGGCGGCCTACGAACGGCAGCAGAAGGAGATCGCCACGCAGCAGGCCTACATCGATCGATTCCGCGCCAGTGCCACCCGCAGCACCCAGGCCAAAAGCCGTGAGAAACAGCTGGAGAAAGTCGAACTGGTGGATGCCCCGATCGAATCGGTGAGCGGGCCGAGCTTCCAGTTCCCGCCAGCGCCCCGATCAGGTCGGGAGGTGGCTCGCATCACCAACCTCACCCATGCCTATGGAGATCAGATCCTCTTCCTTGGTGCGGAGCTTGAGGTGGAACGCGGTGATCGCATCGCCTTCGTGGGCCCGAACGGGGCCGGGAAGTCGACGTTGCTCCGTCTGGTGATGGGCCTGGAATCCCCAGATGACGGCCTGGCCGGTCTTGGTGAACACAACATCATCGCCAGCTACTTCGAACAGAACCAGGCCGAGGCACTCGATCTCGAGAAAACCGTGATCGACACCATGTTCGAAGCGGTCCCCGACTGGACGCAGACGCAGGTGCGCTCGCTGCTCGGCAGTTTCTGCTTCAGCAATGACAGCGTGTTCAAGGAGGTCGGCAAGCTGAGCGGTGGCGAGAAGGCCAGGCTGGCACTGGCACTGATGCTGCTCACCCCCTGCAACCTGCTGGTGCTGGATGAGCCCACCAATCACCTGGATATCCCCGCGAAGCAGATGCTTGAGAGTGCACTTTGCGCCTACGAAGGCGCGGCGCTTCTGGTCTCACACGACCGCTACTTCATCTCCCGCGTGGCCAATCGCATCGTCGAATTGAGGGATGGCGAGCTGGTCCTGTACCGGGGCGATTACAACTATTACCTGCAGAAGAAAGACGAGGAAGCCGCTCTGGCCCGCGAACAGCAAGCCGCCGCAGCCAAGGAAGCCAAGAGAAAGGCCAATCAGGAGAAACAGAAACAGAAGCAGGCCAAGCGCAAAAAAGGTGCCTGAGCCCATCAACGCAGCAGCATCTGCATCTCAACGGGGGTGACGGTGAGAGACAGCCGTCGATCTCCGCGGCGCACCCGCACCTGCAGGGGCCGGTTCACCCCATGGCGGTCGACGGCTGTGACGACATCGGCCGGGGTCCTGACGGACGCCCCGCCGATGGCCACGATGATGTCCTCCACCTGAAGGCCGGCGAGGGCCGCAGGTCCGCCGGGGACAAGGGTGCGCACCACCGCACCATCCGCGAAGGGAGCACCAGGCCTGGGTGCTGGCACAGGCGAAAGACCAACGCCAACCATCGGATGACTCACACTCCCGGTCGTGGTCAGCTGACGGGCGATCACCCGTGCCCGGTTGATCGGGATCGCAAACCCGAGACCTGCGCCGGGGCCTGAACGCACGAGGGTATTGATGCCCACCACCTCTCCGGATGCATTCAGGAGGGGGCCTCCGGAATTCCCGGGATTGATGGCCGCATCGGTCTGGATCAGATCCAGGCGTTTTCCGGTGATCCCGAGCTGGGAGACGTTGCGGTTCAGATTGCTGACAATTCCAAGGGTCACCGTGTTCTCGAGGCCAAAAGGATTGCCCACGGCAATCGCCCAGTCACCCACCTGGAGTGCATCGGAATCGCCCAGGGGAGCTGTGGGCCAGGGCCCCGCCTGGTTGAGTCGCACCACAGCCAGGTCAGTGATGCTGTCCTGGCCCAGCACCTGGCCGGAGACCCGTCGTCCATCGGGCAACCCGACAGTCACCTGCTCAGCATTTTCCACCACATGGGCATTGGTGAGGACCAGACCGGAGGCGTCGAAAATCACGCCACTCCCCTGCCCCTGTTCGATCCGGGAGCGTGGCCCCACCCCTCCACGGGAACCGAAGAAGCGCCGAAAGAACGGATCCTGCATCAGCCCTGGCGGCAGAACGGAACGCCCAGCGCTGCGCACCGTGCGCTGGGTTTCCAGGGTGACCACCGCCTGCCCGCTGCGTTTCACGGCATCCGCGACGAAGGATCGGGCGCCAAGACGCTCAGCCCGGCCCGGCTCGGCGCGGACAACCCTGGCCCCCTGCGACAGGGAGAACGGCAGTGCAAGCGCCGCGGCCGACATCAGCACGGGAATCGATCGGCTTGGAAGCATGAGCATCACCACAGCGCGCTACGGATCCCGTTGACCGTAGGCAGCGACGCTGACGCAAATGCGACTTTGATCGCCGAAGACGTGACTTGATGCAACCGCTGCGACGGTGAGGGCCCCATGATGGTGATGAAGCCTCAGACAGCGACCAGTCCGGCCCCACGCATCCCATGCTCAACAGCCTGTTTCCCCTGGTTTACGGCGCAGCATTCGTGCTCCTGCTCTGGCAGGCCTTCCGCGTGATGGGCCAGGGCTTCAAGGCAGCGCACCCGGAACGGGACCGGACCGGCAAGGTGACGGTGCATCCGGAGCTGCTTGACCAGGATGGTCGGCTCACCGAAGAGGATCTCCTGACCGTGCGATTCAGCAACGATCAGGAGACCTCGGAGAACCCCGACTGAATAAGGTTGGTGCCAAGGCGGCCATGACAGTGCCGATAGGACTCTCAGGGGGACTCCCAGTTGGATCAACGAACACGGATCGTGGCAGCGGTGATCAAATCCGTGAAATTGCCTCCGCGCTTTCGGTTGCGCATGCTCAAGGACGACCCCGTGCGGCTTGAACTGAGCCTGACCCCTGCCTATGGCAAACAGCCCATCCAGGTCGGCTTGGTGGAGTCTCTCGATCTGGTGGCACGCCGTGACCGCGAAGGAAGGATCCCCCGCGACCTGCAGGGCACCTGGGACTGGACGGTCCGGCATGGCCAGGTGAGCACCGGGGGCTGGAATCCCTATCTCAAGGAAGCCCTGCAGACGATGTTCGAAACCGGCCTGCCGGCCATCGTTTACGAGGAACTCACTGGCGAGGAGTACCACCCCGTCGATGGCGCCC
>WTHL01000134.1 GCA_011523155.1 Synechococcus sp. PL34863bin_39
ATATTCGGCAGCGCTCTGCACATCGACCTGGTTCAGGCGGAACACCTTGGACATCTGCGGGCCAAAGCTTTTGGCCGAAACAGCGGTGCCCACCAACAGGGTGCGGCCGTCCAGACGGGCCTGCAGCCCCGACGACAACAGAACACTGTTGAGGGCGCGATCAAACCGTTCATCGCGGAAGGCCATGGTCACAGGCATATCCCCGACGGATGGATCCTCGTCCGGGACAAACACAAAGCCGTAGCCCCCCAGTCGCGCCAGCGACATCAAGGCATCCTTCGCCGAGGAGTTGTTCAGGGTGAGAGTCACCGGTGGACCGCTGGCCTGAACGAAGCTGCGGTTGTTGATCAGCATCGTGCCGACGGCCATATCCCCCAGGGGCGGCGCCACCGCACGGGGCCGAGCGGGCGGCGCTGCCACCGGTTGCGGTACCCGTCCCGGCCGACGCAGGTCCAGGCGACCGGTGGTCGCTGCAGCCGGGTCCGCCAAACCCAGAAAACTCACGATCAGGTCTTGGCCGTTGGAGCTGATCTCCGGCTTCGGCACAGTCGAACCAAACCGTGCTTTCACGACGAGGTCGATGCCGGACTGCCGCGGTTCCAGCCGCACACTGAGCAGATCCGAGGCCTCCAGCAGAACCTGCTGAGGCGCTTTCAGGCCAGCGGGCAGGTTGGGCCCGGAGAGGCGAGCGATCCAGACGTCGCTGTCATGGCGTTGACGCTCAGCACGGGTATCCAGCCCAGCCCCGACCACGACCACATCAACCCGACCCCGAGTGCGACGGAGGGTGAGTTCAAGGGACTGCTGGGGGCGAGCGATGGCCGCTGGCGCGGCAGCAACGGCATCCAGGCCGACACAGGTCCCGATCCCGAGGGCCCAGGCCAGGGCAAAACAGGAGCGCGAGGACAGCTTTGACACTCGAAACCGGCGCTCCGTCCATGACCAATGCGCGGATGGTATCGATCGAATTGAGCTCCCACCAGCTCAACTCAATGGTTCGTCGATTGGTCCAGCATCGGTTTCACCATCGACGGCCAGCTCCAGGTCGTAGAAGCTCAGCCGCAGGGCCAGTTCAATCGTGTTGAGGGGACGATCGTCATCGTCGGACGCCTCCGTCGCCCCTTGCAACCTCAGCTCACTGCCTTCAACAACCAGCTCCAGGCTCTCCATCTGCTGCAGGAACAACTGGACCGCGGCATAGGTTCCGCTGAGGTTCAGCGCCACGGAGGTTTTGCGGTAGCCCAACCTCAGGAAGGGGTCCGACGGAGCTGGTGGCGTATTCCTGCGCTTGGCTTTGTTCCCAGCTTGAGCCGCTGCAGGCGAAGGCGGTCGCGTTACAGACAGGGGCTCGAAGCGTTGGATCGCGACGCCGGTGGTGCGGGCCAGCTGATCGAGCATGGCCAGAAAGGTCTGGACGCGGTCACGGCCGGCGATCAGATCCAGCAGAACAACCTGTTGCTGCTCTGTCCTGGCCAGCTCCTTGCGGGCCTCCTTCACCCGTCGATGCAGAGCCGGCAACCGCCGTTGCTGGGCCGTCAGATCATCCCGCCGCACCTCCAACGCTTCGACCCGTTGCTGAACCGGACGCAGCTGCCACCACCACAGGCCAGCGGACACCACGCCGCCGAGCAGCAGGGGCACACTCACAAGAATGAGGTCCCGCGTGATCCGCCGTTGCGAGGGGCCGGGGGAAAGGTTGGTCACGGCAGCAGCTCCAACTGTTGAAGCAAACGGTGACGACGAGCCAGTCCAACCGCCCCGAGCTCCATCAGCTGATCGGCGCTGGCGATCACCGCAGGGTCCACCCGCACATCAAGACTGAAGCCCACCCTCTTCCCCTCCTCGGCATTGAGGGCGGTCAGTCGGGCCCCCTCCACCGGCACGGAGGGCAGATCATCGAGGTTGAGCTGAAAGGCATTCACCTGCGCCATCCCGCCCTTGGCCGCCTGGCCCTCAGCCTGGCCACTGAGCCGGATCTGGGTGGGCTGCACCATCACCGACTCAAGACTCACCGTGGTGGGGGTCGTCCGTTTCAGCTGCTCCAGGAAGGCGGAACCGGAGCGGATCGACACCAGCTGGG
>WTHL01000315.1 GCA_011523155.1 Synechococcus sp. PL34863bin_39
GCCCGGATCCATTGGAGCTGGTCCTGGCCGCCAGCCGCGATGGTCAGCGTCAACTGGAGCTGGTGCTGGCCGAACCCCAGGAGCAGGGACGATTCAGCGTGATCGAAGTCGACGGGCTCCCCGTTCTGCAGCAGGGAGACGACAGCGACGTCGCCCATCGCCGCTGGCCAGGTGAGCCTGTGCTTCTGCCGCTCGATCCCCCTGCCACGGCGGGCGAGGACTGCCTGAAGCTGCGTTTGCGCGTGGATGATCAGGCCCAGTTGCAGGTGGAGATCACCGACCTGCGCAGTGGCCGCCTTTTCACGACTCAACCGCTGGGCAGCGTCCGCTAGTCAGGCCGTCCACAGACAGGCTGACGCCGCAGGTCATCTCCATACAACTGACGCAGTGATCGCTTGCTCGCTTGGCGCCGCGTCGCCCCCTGCTACTGCAGCTCTGGGTGATCGGAACCCTGACTCTGGTGCTGGGGGTGGTGGCGGCAGCCCTCTGGTGGGAACGGCAACTTCCCCAACGGGTCCTCCAGGCCAGCCGGGATGAGGATTGGGCCGCCTGCCTGCAGGCCAGCGATCAGCTCAACGCCCTCCGCTGGCTGAGCGATCGGGTCCCCGCCGAGCAGGCCCTCTGCCGACGTCAGCAGGCAGCGGCTCTCTGGGAAGGAGGCAACCCCGACGAAGCGCTGGCGCTGCAGCAACAACTCGTGCAATCACAGCAAGGAACCCAGGCGGATGAACAGCGACTGGAGGCCTGGCGGCGCGACCTGCGCGAACAAGCACTGAGACTGTTTCAGGCCGGTGACCTCGAGGGCGCCCTCAACCAACTCGCTCCCCTCGAACAGAGGCAGAGCGGAGCCGGCTTCAGCGATGCCCTCAAGGAGGACTGGCACCGCAATCGCCTGGAAGCCAAGCGTCTGGGCATGCTGGTGGAGGAGGAACGCTGGTGGGAAGCCCTCGACAGCCATAACCGCCTGGACCATCCCTGGTGGACCTCACAGACCCGCGCGCTTCGTCGAACCATCGATGACGCGATCCGAGCGATGGGTGAGAGCCAGGAGCATCTCCAGCACGGCAGCGATCAGGTTGGTGTGATCAGCGGAGCGGAGCTCAACGCTGCGGTGCAGGCGCAGCTGGACAAGGGCCTCTCCCCCTGGCCAGCGTTCGAAGCCGGCTGCAAAAGCCTGGGGGGGAGAGTGGAAGAGGACGGCCCCGAGAGCTTCTGCCGGCGACACCCCCTCGAGGGGTCGTGACAAAATGCGCTTCGGTTGACACGGTCCTGATGCAGGCGGGTGACAAGGTGACAGTTGAGACCTCCGTTGTGGTCTTCAACCACCCGGAGCATCGCGGTGAAGCCTTCGATATGAAAGGGCAGAGCGGTGAGGTGGTGAATGTGCTCAACGACTGGAAGGGTCGCGTCATCAGCCCGACGCTCCCAGTGATCGTCGCCTTCGGGCGCTACAAGGCCCATTTCCGGGCTGATGAACTCACGTCGGCTGGTTGAGTCTGCGGAGGAACACCCCCTCCTCGTCATCCACATCCCTTAAGCGCAGTTCGATGGTTTCGCTGCGACGCGTGGGAACGACGCGTCCACAGAAATCGGGCTGGATCGGCAGTTCCCGATGCCCGCGATCCACCATCACCAGCAGCATCACCCTCTGGGCGCGCCCCCAGCGCTGCAGAGCTTCAAGCGCTGCACGCACGGTGCGGCCGGTGAAGATCACGTCATCCACCAACACCACCTGGCGATCCTCAACGCTGTTGGGCAGGTTGGTGATCTGCGGCAATCGCGTTCCGATCCGCTCCAGATCATCACGATGGAACGTGGGATCAATCGAGCCCTGAGCGATGGCATGGCCGCTGAGCCGCTCCAGCTCCCTCGCCAGGACCCTGGAGAGCTGCACACCACGGGTTGGAATCCCAAGGAGCATCAGCGTGCGGCTGTCCTCAACGCTCTCCAGCACCTGCGTCGCCAGTCGCGAAAGGGTCCGCCCCAATTCCCGATCTGAGAGGATTTCAACCCGATCGGTCTCCGGAATCTCGTTCATTGGTCTGTGTCGGTGTGGTGATCCCTGAAAAGGGG
>WTHL01000296.1 GCA_011523155.1 Synechococcus sp. PL34863bin_39
TAGGACACCTCCCTTTCACGGAGGCGACAGGGGTTCGAATCCCCTTGGGGGTACTAAATACACTCAATCAAGCAAGAGAGCTTGGCCTTAAAACCAAGACTTTTATTAAAAAACTCTTTTTTTTAGGCTTTAAAAGTTTCGAATCGCCGGTTCGCTTCTCTCTCCACAGAGAGAAGATTTGCACTGAGATCGCTTCGAAGCCGCTGTTCAATCAGAGCGATCGGCATGCCCAGACATCCCTGAACCGTCAGGTCATAAAGAAGCGACGTCCCGTCAGGCAAAGACTGAAGCCGCCACGACCCCTCAAATCGCCTGAAGTCCCCTCTGAGCATCCGGAACTGCAGCAACCCCTCCGGACGGTGCTCTGTCAGCTCCAGCTCAACCTGGGCAGAGAATTTCAAACCGAGAAGCTGCTGGCTTCCAACCTGTGCCAGACGAATGGTGTTTCCACACCTTTCAAGAACGTCGCTGCTGGCCAGATTGGGGATGAAGTCATTCAGTCGGTCGTAATCCGTCAGAACCGACCAGAGCAGTTCAACCGACAATGGAGTGCGCAGCTGAACGGCAAGACGCCGCGTTCCCTGAGGCAGACGCTCCATCGTCTGCTCGATCGTCTGACGGCGGGTCCCCAAGCAGGGACGACCAGACGCATGCGGTCGAGGTTGAACGGCTGCGGGGTCAGAGGACGCCAAAAGAAAGCTCTAGGAGCGGCACAACACTATCGCCAATGACCTTAGGCAGGAGCAGAGGGAATCGACCCGCCGCCACGGCTTCCATTGCAGCAAGCGACAAAACCGCCCATCAGGCGTGGCCAATTTGCGTATGATCGCGCGGTTTACAAAGTTAGGGAAAGCTCATGCGCGTCAGCAGCCCTGGATCGGGTGGATCCGACGAACGGATGTTCACGGTGATCGCTCAGGGTGTGCGGGCCAACAGCCAACGTCGCTCCGAGCGCAGCTACAACGTTCCCTATTCAAGACTTGAAGCCACGTTTCGTTTGATCACTGCTAACGGTGGACGTGTGATCTCGGTCACTCCAAGCACCGTCGCCGGTGTTCAGGACACCCCAACCCCAAAGGCTGCTGTCAAACAAGCAGCTGCTCCAGCAAAAGCAGCCTCCACCAAGAAATCAGCTCCCGTGTCGAAAAACCCCGCCCATCAGTCCGTCCCGGTCAACCTCTACAAGCCGAAGACACCGTTCATCGGGACTGTCACGGAGAACTACAGCCTCCTCGGGGACGGTGCAATTGGTCGCGTCAACCACATCACCTTCGATCTCAGTGGCGGAGATCCCCATCTCAATTACGTCGAAGGCCAATCCATCGGCATCATTCCCGATGGCGAGGACGCCAAAGGGAAACCCCACAAGCTCCGTCTTTACTCAATCGCCAGCACCCGCCACGGCGATGACATGGAAGGCAACACCGTGTCGTTGTGCGTTCGCCAGCTGCAATACGAAAAGGACGGTGAAACCATCAACGGCGTCTGCTCGACCTTTCTGTGTGACATCGAGCCAGGTGCCAAGGTCAGGATCACCGGTCCCGTTGGCAAAGAAATGCTGCTTCCCGATGAGGAGGATGCCAACGTGATCATGTTTGCCACGGGAACCGGGATCGCACCCATGCGGACCTACCTGCGTCGCATGTTCGAAGCCTCCGAGAGGGACAAGAACGGTTGGGCGTTCCGCGGTAAGGCCTGGCTCTTTATGGGTGCACCCAAAACGCCCAATCTTCTCTACGACGAGGATTTCAACCGCTACGAGACTGAGTTCCCAGAGAACTTCCGCTACACCAAGGCGATCAGCCGTGAGCAGCAGAACACCAAGGGTGGTCGGATGTACATCCAAGACCGGGTTCTTGAGCATGCCGACGAGATCTTCTCCATGATCGAAGATCCCAAGACCCACGTGTACATGTGCGGTCTGCGTGGCATGGAGCCGGGAATCGACGAGGCGATGACCGCTGCCGCCGCGGCCAAGGGGCTTGACTGGAGCGAACTCCGCCCCCAACTCAAAAAAGCCGACCGCTGGCACGTCGAAACCTACTGACCGTCGGCTCTCCCAACAATCCACTTCACCTGCCCGCCCTCATGGCGGGCTTTTTTGTGCCGTCTTATTTGTGCAGACAACGACAAAACATGGCGCAGAGGATGGTTGTGGATGTTTGTTGGCCGATTCCTGGTTAAACCAGCGTCAAAGCCTGGTGATCCATGAGCACCACGACCACCACCAACCCCCTGAGGGTTGGCCTGCGCCAGGAGCGAGTGATTCCCGCTCAGTGTCTGGTGATCTTTGGGGCCAGTGGCGATCTGACCCATCGCAAACTCGTGCCGGCTCTGTTTGAGCTGTTTCTGCAGCGCAGGCTTCCCAGTGAGTTCGCTGTTCTGGGTTGTGCACGCAGGCCCTGGAGCGACGAAGACTTCCGCTCAAAGATGGCTGAAGCCATGCAAACCAGGGTTGAGGAGAACAGAGAGGCCTGGGAGCAGTTCTCGAGCGGGATGTTTTATGAACCTGTTGACCTTCAGCAGCCAGAGCACCTGGTGAAGCTCGGTGGCCGCCTGGAAGCCATTGACCGGCTCAGGGCGACCCGCAGCAATCGGACTTTCTATCTCTCCGTCTCCCCGAAGTTCTACGGAAGCGGTTGCAGGGCCCTTGCTGACGCCGGACTCCTGCGCGATCCGGAGCGCAGCAGAGTTGTGATCGAAAAACCTTTTGGTCGCGACTACAGCAGTGCCCAGAGTCTCAACAAGGTGGTTCAAGCCTGTGGTCAGGAAAATCAGATCTTCCGGATCGACCACTACCTCGGCAAGGAAACCGTTCAGAACATCATGGTTCTGCGGTTTGCAAACACCATCTTTGAACCGCTGTGGAACCGCAACTACATCTCCAGTGTTCAGATCACGGCGGCTGAGACGGTCGGTGTTGAAGAGCGCGCCGGGTATTACGAAGGCTCCGGAGCCCTGCGCGACATGGTGCAGAACCACCTGACCCAGATGCTGGCGATCACAGCCATGGAGACACCGGGACGCTTCGATCCTGAGTCCATTCGCAGCGAGAAAGCCAAGGTGCTGCAGGCCGCGCGACTCGCGGATGAACTGGAACCCTGGAACTGCTGCATCCGAGGCCAGTACGGAGGCGGCGGAACGCAGGCGACACCTCTGAAGGGCTACAGGGATGAACCCGGGGTGGATCCCAACAGCACCACGGAGACCTACGTGGCGATGAAGCTGTTCATCGACAACTGGCGCTGGCAGGGCGTCCCTTTCTACGTTCGAACCGGCAAGCGATTGGCGAAACGGTTGAGTGAAGTGGTGCTCACGTTTCGTGAGGCTCCCGTCCACCTGTTTGATGCAGCAGGTGGGAGTCCAACAGCCAATCAGCTTGTCCTGCGGATCCAGCCGGACGAAGGGGCTGAATTTCGTTTCGAGGTGAAATCTCCCGGATCAGGCATGCGAAGCCGACCTGTGGAGATGGAATTTTCCTACGACGAATCGTTTGGAGAACCCTCTGACGAAGGCTATGTACGACTGCTCGCCGACGCCATGCTGGGCGATCCGACCCTGTTCACCCGCAGCGACGAGGTTGAGGCAGCCTGGCGGCTCTACACACCACTGCTGGAGCTGATCGAAGACAGCCCATGGCAACTGCCCATCCACCCCTACGAATCTCGTACCTGGGGACCGGCAGCCTCCGACGCCATGCTGGCTCGTGATGGCCTGCTCTGGCGACGGCCCTGATTCTGAACCTTTTCCAACTCCCCGTTCTCACACCGTTCAGGCACCTCTTGCACGCGGACCCATGTCTCCTCAGCTCACACTTCAGACACCTCTTGAGCTACCACCCGGCGAGGTTCCCGGCTATCTCGACCAGCTGTGGTCCAAGGATCAACCCAGCAACCTGGGGGCTCACACGTTCTGCCTGCTGGTCTGGCAACCGGCCTGGGTGGAGCAGCACCTTGTGCGTACGGGTCTGCTGACCGGTCCCGTCACAGGAATGCAGCGCAATGAGGTCATTGACGCTGCGCGCCGGATGATGGTCGACAGTGGTCTCCCCGCTGGCGTACCCCCCTTGGGAACGAAAGTTGGCGAGGCACTCGAAAAGCTGGATGGGCAACACCAATCCGAAGACCTGCGCGGTCAGCACATTGATGCATCGGTCAGTGAACTGCGGCCACGCCGCTTGATCACCCTGGCTCCCACCACGGATCCAGAGCATCCGCTGGAGACGTTGGTTGCCGCCTACTGCCCTCTGCCTGAGGAAGGGGGGGGAACAGCAGCCTGCGGCGACGTGGTTGTGCTGCGGGGAGGGCTGCGATCTCTCAACGATGGGCTCAGCATTCTGCAGCCACTGCTGCCGGAGGAGCTGCCGGCATGGGTGTGGTGGAACGGAAGCCTTGATGAAGCACCCGAGCTTCTCGACGCGCTTGGAGTGTCTCCGCGACGCATCATCCTGGATTCGGCACTCGGCCAGGAACAGCACTGCCTGGCCGAGCTCAACACTCGTATTGCAACTGGCCAGTCGGTTAACGACCTGAACTGGCTGAGGCTGCGCAGCTGGCGAGAAACCTTGGCGATGGTGTTCGACCCGCCCGAACGGCGCGATGCTCTCGGCCACGTGGTTCAGCTCGACATTGACGTCGAAGGGAACCATGCAGTGCAAGGGGCTCTTCTGGCCGCATGGATCGCGGATCGTCTTGGTTGGGTCCTGAAGGACCGGCACCGTGGGAGTGATGGAAGCATCACCGCGACTTTCAGCCGTGGTGATGGAGAAAGCGTCCGCTTTCATCTCGCACCCGTCCCGATGGGAGAGCCAAGCATCCATCCTGGGCAGCTCGTCGGCCTGCGCATGATCAGCCAACCCATTGGGCACCCGCCAGCCTGTGTGATTCTCTGCGCGGAATCAGGCGGCTGCATGCGTCTCGAAGCTGGTGGCATGGCCAGCATGGAACTGATTGAAGAAGTTGTGCCTGTCCAGCACAACGCGGTCGAGGCCGATGTGGCACGACTTCTGGAAGGAGGTCATGACAGCACCAACCCTCTCCTGGCAGCGGCAGCACCGTTAGCTGCCAAGCTGATGCAGTGATCCGCCGACGGCGGGACGATGCCCCACGAGCCCGCCCATGGCCTGCCTGATCGCTGCACCATCCAGTGGCAGCGGTAAGACGCTCGTGAGCCTCAGCCTGATCGCCTGGGCAAGGCAACATCATCAGAGCATTCAGCCTTTCAAAGTTGGGCCTGACTACCTCGATCCACAGCTTCTCGGAACGGCGGCAGGCCGCCCCTGCCGAAACCTTGACCTGACGCTCTGCGGCCCGGAGTGGGTCCGTGACAGTTTTCACGGCCACGGCAACAAGGCGAAGCTCTGTCTGGTTGAAGGCGTCATGGGACTCTTTGACGGCATCGGACCGACCAGTGAAGGAAGCAGTGCGGAAGTGGCCAAGCTTCTGAAACTTCCGGTGGTGCTGGTGGTCGATGCAGGAGGACAGGCCCAGTCTCTGGCTGCGCTGGTACGGGGATTCCAACTGCACGATCCTGCACTGCACCTGGCTGGTGTTGTTCTGAACCGGGTGAGCACTCCACGGCATCGGCAGTTGATGCAGGAGGTTCTCGACGGCATCGGCGTCCCTCTCCTTGGATGCCTTCCCCGCAGTGATCAGCTGGATCTACCCAGCCGGCACCTCGGCCTCGCTCCCGCTCAGGAGCTGAGCGAGTTCCCCGAGCGACTGCGAGCCTGGGCGTCCCTGGCTGAACAGCATTTCGATCTCAAACGACTGCTGCCGCTGATGGGGAGTCCTGAGGCAGGAGAGGACCCTCTCGAGCAACGGCTTGCAACCAGCCCGGGCATGGAGGGGCTGGAGCGCATTCCTGTCGCGGTTGCACAGGATGAGGCCTTCCACTTCCGTTACCCGGAAATGCAGGACTGGCTGCACAGCCTCGCCATGCCTGTGCTGCCGTGGCGACCGCTGGCGAACGAGCCCATTCCGAATGAGGCGTGCGGGCTGATCCTGCCCGGAGGCTTCCCGGAGCTCCACGCCGGTGCACTGAGCGACTGTGATCAGAGCCTGATCAGCTTGCAGCAATGGTTTGGCAGACGACCGATCTATGCCGAATGCGGAGGCATGCTGCTTCTGGGTCAGAGCCTCGCCGACGACAGCGGCCAGTCCCATCCAATGGCGGGGCTCCTGCCTTTTCACGCCAGAAAAGGACGATTGCAGGTGGGCTACCGCGTCCTGACGGTGGCACAGGATGGTCTGCTGACACGCAGAAACGAACAATTCAGAGGTCATGAATTCCACCGTTGGGAGCTGACGCAGGAGAGTCCTGACAGCAGCAGCACGGATGGGTCCGTTGGCAATCTCCAAACCCTCTGGCAGGTTGAAGGGTGGCAGGTTGATCAAAGGAGAGAAGGATGGACACACCCAAACCTTCACGCCAGCTGGGTTCACCTGCACTGGGGCGGATGCTGGACGATCTCATGCCGATGGCGCGCCGCAGTCGAAACCGCGGCAGCGACGATCGCGGCCGGTTCGTCAAGCGCCAGAAACCGCGCCCGCAGCCGCTGAGTGAGCGCTGGCGGCTCATGGTGGAGGGAGATGTGCAAGGAGTGGGCTTTCGCAACGCCTGCTGTCGTCGCGCCGCAGAGCTGGGACTCAGTGGCTGGGTCCGCAACCTCAGCGATGGACGCGTCGAGATTCAGGCCGAAGGGCCCAGTTACCAACTCAACGAACTGCGGCTCTGGTCCGAACGAGGGCCGACATCAGCGAACGTCCGGCTCGTGCGCCTGAGCCAACTGCCGGTCACCGGTGACGACTGGTTTGAGATCAAGCACTAGGCCGAGGCGACGATGCCCAAGCGACAACTCTGGCTGCTGCGTCACGGGGCAACGGAATGGTCCATCAACGGACGTCACACCGGAACCACCGACCTTCCTCTGCTGGCGGAAGGAGAAGCCGAGGCGCGCCGCCTGGCTCCTGTCCTAAGCCGACACACCTTTGCAGCCGTGATGTGTTCGCCGCTCCAGCGCGCCCAACGCACCTGTGAGCTGGGAGGCCTGGGCTCCCAGGCTCAGGTGGAGACCAACCTCAGGGAGTGGGATTACGGCAACTACGAAGGCATCACGACCGCAGAGATCCAACGCGCCATGCCGGACTGGACGATCTGGACGCACGGCTGCCCGAGCGGAGACGATGCCGCTGCCGTGCAGCAACGTTGCCAACACGTCATCGACCAGGCCATGGCCGTTGAAGAACCAGGGGATGTGGCGCTGTTCTCCCATGGGCACCTCTTGAGGGCCCTGACCGGCTGCTGGCTCGGCCTGGGCGCGCAGGCGGGAGGGCTGTTCAAACTCAGCACCGGATCCATCTGCGTTCTGGGCCATGACCATGAGCAGCGGGCGATCAACTGTTGGAATGCGCCGACGACCGGAACCTTCTGATTCCTTGCTGCGGCAACATCAGCCCGACGTGCGCAGGAGAAGCCTCAGAGATGAACGACACCACCCTCTGGGCCGAACTGCTGGCCTACGGAACAGGCATCAGCCTCTCGCCACTTCACATCGCGGTGTTGCTGCTGCTGCTGCTGGGCCCCAAGCCCGTACTGCGCGGAGGCTGGTTTGTCATCGGATGGATTGTCACCGCCCTGGCGACCGTGACTCTGCTGCTCACCGTGGGGCACACCCTTGTGCTCGATATGACCCAAGGGTCGGACCATCGCACCGGACTGGATCTCCTGGCGGGCGGAGCCTTGGTCGCCGTCGGCGTCAAAGAACTGCTGCGGGCGTTCGCCGATGGGAAGAACCCACCAGGCTGGACGCGCAGCATCGACCGGTTTGTGGCCATGCCCCTTCCGCTTCTGGTGGGTCTTGGAGCAATCAGTGAGGTTGCCAGCCCCGACGACCTGGTTCTCTTCGCCAAATCCGCAGCTGTGGTCTTGGCCGCTGGATTACCTGCCTGGCAGGAATGGGTGGGCGTGCTGGCCTTCACAACCGGAGCAAGCCTTTTGCTTCTGCTTCCCCTGGGCGCCGTTCTGATCGGGCGGGAGAAGGTGCTGCCGTGGCTGGAAAAGGGCAAACAGGTGTTGTTCGCGAAAGGAGAACTGGTGGTCAGCGCCGTGAGCCTCACCC
>WTHL01000242.1 GCA_011523155.1 Synechococcus sp. PL34863bin_39
GTGCACCACCGCTTCGAGTTTCTCAGTGCGCCCAACCTGCACTGGCCCGACACGATCTTTTCCTTCGACCACGGCACCGGCATCCTCTACACCTGTGATGCCTTTGGCCTGCACTACTGCTCGGACGCTGTTTATGACAG
This sequence comes from Synechococcus sp. PL34863bin_39, assembly GCA_011523155.1. The sequence continues at coordinate 141 of WTHL01000242.1, forward strand.
CGATCCAGGGGCGATCGCGCCCGACTTCCGCTTCTACTACGACTGCCTCATGGGGCCAAACGCCCGCAGCGTGCTCCAGGCCCTGAAACGGATGGACAGCTTGCCGGACATCAACACGGTGGCCGTGGGACATGGCCCCCTGCTGCGTGAGCATGTCGATCACTGGATCAGCGATTACCGCGACTGGAGCGGCCAGCGAAGCAAGGGTGAGAGCTATGCCGCCGTCTGTTATCTCAGTCAGTACGGCTTCGCCGATCGGATCAGCCAGGCCATCGCCCACGGCATCGGCAAGGCCGAGGCCCAGGTGCAGCTGGTTGATCTGAGGGCCACCGACGCCCAGGAACTGACGGCATTGATCGGTGAAGCCAAGGCGGTGGTGGTACCCACATGGCCAGCCGCACCCGACAGCGAGCTGCAGAGTTCGATCGGCACCCTGCTGGCCGCCCTGCACAGCAAACAGTGGGTTGGGGTCTACGACGCCTTCGGCGGCGACGATGAGCCGATCGATTCAGTTGCAGGCCAGCTGCGCAGCCAGGGGCAGAAGGAGGCCTTTGCCCCTCTGCGCATCCGGCAGCTGCCGTCAGGCGCCGACTATCAGCGCTGCGAGGAGTCGGGGACTGACCTCGGCCAGCTGCTGACGCGCGAGAAAACGATCGCAGCCATGAAAAGCCTGGATGGCGACCTCGACAAAGCCCTCGGCCGTCTCAGCGGAGGGCTTTACGTCGTCACGGCGAGTCAGGGGGAAGGCGAAACCCTTCGACGCAGCGCCATGGTGGCCAGCTGGGTGAGCCAGGCCAGCTTCAGTCCGCCAGGGCTCACCGTGGCCGTGGCCAAGGACCGTGCCATTGAGGCCCTGATGCAGGTGGGGGATCGGTTTGTGCTGAATGTGCTGCGGGAGGACAACCACCAACCCCTCCTGCGCCATTTCCTCAAGCGCTTCCGACCAGGGGCCGATCGTTTTGAGGGAATCAGCATCCTTGAGAATGTCGCCGATGGAGGTCCCGTACTGAGTGATGCCCTGGCCTATCTGGGCTGCCGCGTGGAGCAACGCATGGAGGGACCTGATCACTGGATCATCTACGCCGTCGTGGAACAGGGCAACGTGGCCGACACTGAAGCGACGACCGCTGTTCATCACCGCAAGGTTGGGAACCACTACTGATGTCAGACGTCTCAGGCACCGCCGTCCTCACGCGCAACGCTGGTCATGCGCGCCAGGTCATCAAGCTCCCGGTCAGCGACGGGCTGATCAGCCTGAGGGGCCTCAGTCCTCAACGACTGCGATTTGAACTGGAATACGCCCTGGAGCGGGGCAGCACTGCCAACAGCTTCCTCTTCGAGGCAGGCGTCACCGAAGGCGGCGCCATCAGTCCCGCCGTGCTCGTTCACCCGCCTGGCGGGGCGTATGCGGAGGTCTTCCTGCCGGCCCTGGCGGAGGCCCTTCCCAACAGCTGCGACAGCCTGTCTGTGGTCGTGGGCCACGTCAACCCGAACCGGGTGGCCCTGCTCCGCAGTCTTGCGGAGACCTATCCAAACCTCACCCTGATCTGCTCCAACCCTGGAGCCAAGCTGCTTGAGGAGCTCTGGCAGCAGCGCAAGCCCCTCCCTCCCGGAGAGGTCGACAACCGGCCACCGCTGCCGTCACTGCCGACGCTGCAGGTCATCCGTCATGAGGAGACCCTCGCGTTGAGCCACGGGCACACCCTGCATCTCCTTCCCGCGCCCACACCTCGATGGCCTGGCGGTCTGCTCGCCTTTGAAGAAGGCGAGGGTTTGCTGATGAGCGACAAGCTGTTCTCAGCTCACCTCTGCACGGCTGCCTGGGCAGAAACCGGACGCAGCGCGACCGAGGAGGAACGGCGCCACTTCTACGACTCCCTGATGGCATCGATGGCCAGCCAGGTGGATGCCGTGGTGGAACGCCT
>WTHL01000021.1 GCA_011523155.1 Synechococcus sp. PL34863bin_39
CCTCAAAGTGGCTCAGGGCTGCCGACACGGTTGGTCCGACCTGCTGTTCATGACGCTTGGTCAGTTCACGGGCCACCTGCAGCGGCCGTTCCCCACCGCAGGCCTCGTGGATCTCCTTCAGCAGTTGGAGCAGGCGGTGCGGCGCCTCATAGAGAACGGTTGTGCGGGGTTCGGCGGCGATCAGTGCCAGTCGATCCCGGCGCTGCCGTCCTTTCGCCGGCAGGAAGCCCTCAAAGCAGAACCGACCGCTGGGAAGGCCGCTGCTGACCAGGGCCGTTGTCGCAGCACAGGGACCGGGAACGCAGATCGCCGTGTGCCCGGCGCTGCGGCAGGCGGCGGCCAGTGTTTCGCCGGGATCGCTGATGCCGGGAAGTCCCGCATCACTGATCACCGCCACACTCAGGCCCTCCTCCAGGTAGCCGAGGAGCTGGGGGATGCGCCCGCGGGTGTTGTGCTGATGGAAGCTCAGCCTGCGCCCGACCGCGCTAAGGCTGCTGAGCAACTGGCCGCTGTGGCGTGTGTCTTCGCAGGCGATCACATCCACGGCGGAGAGCACCGTGCGTGCGCGCGCTGAAAGATCACCGAGATGTCCGATCGGTGTGCCCACCAGATAGAGAACCCCTGGTGCCGGTTCGCTGTGCTGTTTCACAATGAGCCAGCCCTGATCCCTCCATGATGCCGAGCACCCCAACCCTGCCCGACGGCATCACCCAGGCAAGCCTGCTCGATGCCCTGCGACCCCTCTGCTGGGGTGCCGCCGATATCCTGCGTGCCTATGCCCGCGGCGAGCAGCCACCCCATGGTTTCCCAAGGGCTCTGAGCGTGGATGACGGTGGGGAGGGACCCGTGTCGGCCGCGGATCTCGCCGTCAATCAGTGGTTGCTGGACGGCCTGAAGGCGGCCTTCCCCGCAGCCGGGTGGACACTCCTCAGTGAGGAGACCGCCAAGGAGCAGCTCACTGAGGGTGAGCCTTTGCCGGCGGACTGGCTCTGGATTCTGGATCCCCTCGATGGCACCAGGGATTTTCTCCAGGGCACCGGTGAATATGCCGTTCATCTGGCCCTTGTTCACCAGCAGCGGCCTGTGGTCGGGGTTGTGCTCCTGCCTGAGGTTGATGAGCTCTGGATCGGTGTCGTCGGAGAAGGCAGTTGGTGTGAGGATCGCCGGCAGCAGCGTTCAGAGGTGCGCTTCAGTGCGAGGGCAGCCCTGTCGGAACTGACGCTCGTGGCCAGCCGCAGTCACCGTGACCAGCGTCTGGAACAGTTGATCGAAGCACTCCAGCTCGGCGGGTCCAAGGCTGTTGGCAGCGTCGGCTGCAAGGTGGCCACCATTTTGCGTGGGGAGACCGATCTCTACGTTTCACTCTCGGGCAAAAGTGCTCCCAAGGACTGGGACATGGCCGCCCCTGAGGCGGTGCTTCTGGCGGCTGGTGGCGCCTTCACCCACGCCGATGGTCGCGCCCTGCTCTACAACACCGGCGATGTCCGCCAGGCGGGTTGCCTGATTGCAAGCCACGGCAAAGCGCACGCGGCACTCTGCGCCCAGTCAACCGAGGCCATGGCCAGGATTGACCCTGGTTTCCAGGTCTGAAGCCAACAAAAAATCCCTTGCAGGATGTCCTGCAAGGGATCGGCGCTCGGAGGTGCTGACTGTCTGAGTCAGGCTCAGGTCAAGGGAGCCACAGGGGTTGGTGCGGGCTCAGGAGCAGCATCCTCGCCGTTCTGGGGAACACCGCGCAGCGTCAGATTGATCCGGCCGCGGTTGTCGATTTCACGCACGCGAACGGTGACTTCATCGCCAACCTTCACGACATCCTCGACCTTTTCAACCCGGGCTTCTGACAGCTGGGAGATGTGAATCATCCCTTCCTTGCCAGGAAGAATTTCAACGAAGGCACCGATCGGGATGATCCGGGTGATCGAGCCGGAGAACACCTCGCCTTCGTTGACCTTGCGGGTGAGCCCTTCGATGATCCGCTGTGCTTCCTCCGCCGCAGCCCCGTCGTGGGAGGCGATGGTGACGATGCCGCTGTCCTCGATGTCGATCTTGGTGTTGG
>WTHL01000115.1 GCA_011523155.1 Synechococcus sp. PL34863bin_39
TGCGAACGGAATGCCAGAACACCTCGGGCGGAATGTTGTAGAACTCCGTGCTCGTCAGCTGACCGGCCCAGACCGCCACGCCGAAGAACAACAGGCACTGGATCGGTGCCATCACCACCATGGCGATCAGCCTCGGCACCACCAGGTACTCCACCGGATCGGTGCGCAGCATGGTGATCGCATCGATCTGCTCGGTCACTTTCATGGTGCCGAGCTGGGCGGCATAGGCCGTTGCCACCTTCCCGGTGAGAAGTGTGGCGGTGAGGAGAGGGGCGATCTCCCGCGCGAGGCCGATGGCGAGCACCCCGCCCACGGTGGCGCCTGCGCCCATCTCACTGAGCTCAGCGGCAACCTGGATGTTGAACACTGAGCCGGCAGCGATCCCCGTGATCAGCACGATCAGAAAGCTGCCGGGGCCGGCCTCCATCAGTTGGTCCAGGAGGTCGACGGTGTTGATTTTCCCCCGGGCTGCCGCTGAAACGGCCTGCCCCCCGATCAGCAGGCTGCTGCCCAGTCGGCGTAACCAGCGGGGGGATCTCATCGGCGGAGGCTGCGGGTCATGGATGGCTGAGGTGCGCACCTCGGTCGGGCCAGCGTCGCATCACCACCAGGCCGAGGGTCACCAGTCCAGCTGGAATCAAGCCCATGCAGAGGCGGATGGCAAGCAGGGCCGTCGGCGGTTGCTCGATGAAGCTGAGGGCACCGCTGCAGGAGTGGCTCGACAGGTATCCCGTCAGCGACAGCAGGCTTCCAAACACCGACATGCTCAGTCCGATGATCAGCTTCTGTCCCAGGATCATCCAGGCTGTGTACATCCCCGCCGGCCGGGACGGATCGGCGTCAATGGCATCGGGAAGGAGAGACCAGGGGATCAGGTAAGCGGTTGCAGCGCTGACTCCCACCAGGGCGATCAGCCCGATCAGGGGCGTGTAGGCCGCGGCGCCAGCGCCATGGCGCAGCGGCGGGAAGACCATGGACAGGAGGCAAGCGACGATCCACAGGAGGCTCCCCCAGCGCAGAGCCACCAGTCGGCCCCAGCGGTTGGACACCACACTCCAGATCTGAAGGCCAAGCAGGGCGCTGATCTGGAACGGCAGAAGAATCCAGGTGGCGATCCCTGGAGCCACGTGGATGACCTGAACCAGCCAGATCAGAGCGACGACCTGCATCAGCTGCAATCCGAACCAGAGAAGGAGATACAGCCCAAGCACCTTCAGGAATCGAGGGTTGGAGCGGATGCGTTTCAGTTGCCTGAGCACGGGTTCACTGGTGCCGCCTGGACGCTGTGCCTGTTTCGCGAAGGGCGCCAGCCCCCAGCAGGAGATGAGGGTGGTCAAGGCCGCCACTGTTCCCGTGATCCGTCCCATGAGCAGGTACCCATTGGCGCCGTCGGTCAGCACCACGGCTCCCACGACGAGTCCACTGAGGCTGGCGATGATCGATCCGGTGAAGCGTGCCGAGTTGAGGCGCGTTCGAATCGCCGTGTCCGGTGTCAGCTCCGTTGACAGGGCGGCATAGGGGAGATTGACGCTGGAGTAGGCGGTCATCAGCAGAATCGCCATCACCGCGTAATAGGCGGTGCGCTGGCCGATGCCGCCGTCGGGAACCCACCACATGGCGGCCAGGCTGATCCCCAGTGGCAGGGAGGCGCCGAGCATCCACGGAAGGCGAGGACCCCAGCGGCTCCTGGTGTGATCGCTTAACCAGCCGATCAGCGGGTCATTGACCGCATCCCAGACCTTGATCACTGTGAGCAGCGATCCGGCGATGAACGCCGGCAGCCCGGCCGCGCAGGTAAAGAAGGGAAACAGGAAGAAGCCCAGCTGGCCAGCGGCCAGCCCTGTGCCGGCGTCTCCAATGCCGTAAGACAGCATGAGGCGGCTGCGACGCCACCCGGAAAGCGTGTCGGTGCGGGTCAATCGGCTGACAGGGGGCGGCGCATGGTCATAATGAATGGGTGCTGAACCGGCCAGGCCCAATTCGGGCAGTTGGTTTGTACCAGTGCGGGCGTAGTTTAGTGGTAAAACCTCAGCCTTCCAAGCTGATGATGCGGGT
>WTHL01000217.1 GCA_011523155.1 Synechococcus sp. PL34863bin_39
CCCTTGACACCCCGGGCATCAACAGCAGCTTTGCCGTTACCCCGTGGCATGGCTTCCTCTGGCGCGACGACGGGCGGGGGGTCAACCATGACCCGCAACAACCCCGCCAACGCCGCCAGGATCTGGAGCCGGCCTTTCTGGAAACAGGGGCGATTTACGCCATGAGGACCGCCGCGTTCAAAGCCACCGGCAGCCGGTTCTGCGCCCCCTGGCGTCCGGTGGTCATCGACGACTCCGGCCCGGAAATTGATACCCCAGCGGATCTCGAGCTCTGCCGCAGCATGCAGGCCGCAACCCCCGGCTAATTTTGCCGGGACCCTCGCGTGCCTCGATGGCGCTTTCACTGGACCAGCGCCTGAAGGGTCGCAAGGTGGTTGCCGTGGCCTGTTTCGATTCCTTCGGGAAAACGGCCATGACCATGCTCGCGGCCTGCCGCAAACAGGGGGCCGACACCGAACTGCAATTGCTGCAGCTCACCAACCGTGCGCTGTCCCGCCGCCAACGGCTGGAGATTCAACGCACGGACCGCAAGACACCCATCCGGCGGCGGCCCTGGTATCAGTTCAGCGCCCTCGCCAATGAGATTGCCGACGACACCGATGTGCTGATCCTGGGGCTGGATGGGCAGCGCAGTCGGGATGCACTGCTGCAGCTCTCAGCCCTCTGGGAGGGACGCAGCCAACGACCGATGCTGGTGAGTGCCTATCCAGGCCTGCTGTTTCGCTTTGCCCTGGAGGGCATGTTGGATCGCTCCGGCGCTGACCTGCTCTGTCTCAACAGTGAGCAGGATCTCGCGACCTATCGCATCGGCCGGCAGGCCCAGGGACTCTCGAGCGATAACGCCGTGGTCACGGGCCTGCCCGTGCTGTGGAACGCCCATTCGAGTCGCAAGCAGAGCAATCCACCGTCGATCGTGTTCTTTGAGCAACCCTCGATTCCGGTGCACCCGCTGCAACGGCGCTACGTCTGCCGCCAGCTGAAGGCCCTGGCGGAGGCCTGGCCCGACCATCCAGTGATCTTCAAACCCCGCACCTCCAGCATCGAAAGCACCCTGCATCGCCGCCACGGCGAGATGGCCGGTGTGATCGAAGCCATGGCGGAGACCGTGCCCAACCTGCAGGTGAGCTTCAAGCCGGCCACCCGACTGCTGCGCAACTGTGGCTGTGCGATCACCGTGTCCTCCACGGCGGCCCTTGAGGCGATGGCCATGGGCGTGAGCACCCGGATCGTGGGGGACCTCGGCGTCACCGAAACCCTGGGGAACCACTTCTTCGCCGAATCCGGGGCCGTGGCCGACTTCGCGGCCATCCGCGCCAACCCCTTTGAAGCGATTCACGACACCCACTGGCTCCAACAGCAGGGGTGGCGCGTGGATGGCCAGGACACCTTCATCAACGCCATCGTCACGCGGTTGGAGGGTGATCTGAATCCTTTGCCAAGCGATGGACTCGGCTCCAGGAGTTGGGGCAGTCCGAGTTGGCAGGCCTACGCCCTTAGCCACGGCGGTCGGCGCATGCTCAGCAGTGGCGGAGCCCACTCCAGCCAACGCAAACGCCACAGGACTCGTACGCTCTTCAGGCGTATCCGCGATGGGCTCGTTGGCTTCAGCTGGCTCTCCCGTTGGTTGAGAGAACGATGAGCATTGTTCTGATTAGCGATGACGACCACAGCCGTTTCGCCTGCGAACAGCTGGCCCAGCAGTTGCGGCAACGGGGGCAACGTTGCCTGACGGCTGGAGCGGCGCCCTCAGCCACACGACTCAGTCCACTGCCGCCGTGTCAGCCCGACATCGCCCTGACGCCGCAAGCGTTGCTTACAAGCCCAGTATTGGAGCAGGCCAGCTCCATCGGGGTCTTTCTGCACCAACCCGAGCAGCTTGAGCGTTTCGTCAGCTCCTACCGCGCGTTAGCCCGCCTTCGTCGTCAACGGCCTGTGCCGATCTTCAGTGGAGCGCTGCAGGCGTCTCTGGGCGATCGCCTCGTGCGCGAGCTGCACGAACGACTCTCTTGTGATCTGCTGCTGCTCACGGGAGAGCGGC
>WTHL01000149.1 GCA_011523155.1 Synechococcus sp. PL34863bin_39
TGATCTCCAGCAACGACTTTCGCACCGGCACCACCATCGAGCTCGACGGTGCCGTCTGGCGTGTTGTCGAGTTCCTGCACGTGAAGCCCGGCAAGGGCTCCGCCTTCGTGCGCACCAAGCTCAAGGCTGTGCAAAGCGGCAACGTGGTTGAGAAGACCTTCCGCGCTGGAGAGATGGTCCCCCAGGCCATGCTCGAGAAGGCCACGCTTCAGCACACCTACATGGAAGGTGAGGACTACGTCTTCATGGACATGTCCACCTATGAGGAGACCCGACTCACCGCCAAGCAGATCGGCGACAGTCGCAAGTATTTGAAGGAAGGGATGGAGGTCAGCGTCGTTTCCTGGAACGAGCGGCCCCTTGAGGTCGAGCTGCCGAATTCCGTGGTGCTCGAGATCACGGAAACGGATCCAGGCGTCAAGGGCGATACCGCCACCGGTGGCACCAAGCCCGCCATTCTTGAAACGGGAGCCCAGGTGATGGTTCCTCTTTTTCTCTCCATCGGAGAGAAAATCAAGGTGGATACCCGCAATGATTCCTACCTGGGTCGGGAGAACGGATGACCATGCAGCTTGATCACGATCAGCTCCATCGCCTTCTGGAGGTCCTCTCCGAAAGCGACATTCAGGAGTTCAGGCTGGAAGGTGACGACTTCAGGCTTGAGGTGCGTCGCAACCTCCCAGCCGTTGCTGTTGCCGCAGCTCCGGTTGCCGCCGCGGCTCCTGTGATGCCAGCTCCGGTGGCATCGGAGTCGGCCACTCCAGGCACGCCACCCCCTGCTGTGCCTGCATCCCGCTCCGACCTTGTGGATGTCACCGCTCCCATGGTTGGCACCTTCTATCGCGCACCTGCACCGGGGGAGTCACCGTTCGTCGAGGTCGGGACCCGCATCGGTGTCGGTCAGACCGTCTGCATTCTCGAGGCGATGAAGCTCATGAATGAACTTGAGGCGGAAACCGCCGGCGAAGTGGTCGAAATTCTTGTGGACAACGGCACGCCCGTTGAGTTCGGCCAGGTCCTCATGCGTGTCAAGCCCGGTTGAGGGCCACTGCGCTCAGGTCCCAGGCCGCCTGAATCGCGGCCACCATGCTTGTTTCTCTTGCGCAACCGCGTCCGGCCAGGTCGAATGCGGTTCCGTGGTCAGGAGAGGTTCTCAGAAAGGGAAGCCCCAGGCTTGTATTGACAGCCTCGTCGAAGGCCAGAAGCTTCACGGGAATCAAGCCCTGATCGTGATACAAAGCCAGGTAGCCATCCGGACTGGATCCATCGACCTGCCGATGCCAGGCCTGTCCTGCACTGAGCCAGCATGTGTCCGGTGGTAGAGGGCCAACAACAGTGACATCCTCGTTCTCTGCGGCCCAGGCCTCCAGGGTCGGCTGAAGCCAGAGACACTCCTCCTGGCCCAGTTGTCCGTTCTCCCCGGCATGGGGATTCACCCCTGCCACGTGCACGACAGGTCTGCGTCTGAAGCGCCGGCAGAAGTCGGCGAGTGTGTCGAGCTTCCGTTTGATGAGGTCAGGGTTCAGGGCCCTGGCAACGTCTGTCAGGGGGATGTGGGTGGTGGCCAGGAGGGTGTTCAGGCGCCATCCCGTGTGCGGGGAGATGGCGGTGAACAGCATCGAGGCCTCTGGCACGCCGCCGATTTCCGCCAACCGTTCCGTCTGTCCCGGATAGACATGTCCGGCGGCGTGCCAGAGATGTTTCGCGATCGGTGCGGTGACGAGGGCCCTGGCCTTGCCTTGGAGAACCAGGGTCGCTGCAGTGCTCAGCCAGCAGAAACTGGCGTCACCTCCTTCCGGTGTCGGCTCACCCGGCTGGACGCTGGTCTGCAGAGGGAGGTCGACGATCTGGAGCGTGTCCGGGTCGGCCAGAGCTCCATCGCCCTGGGCTTTCAGCCGTGTGAAGGTTGCGTTCAGGCTTTGCCGACAACCGACCAGAACCGGCTCCATCGCAGCTGGGCATCTCTGTGCGGCCAGGGCTCTGAGCGTCACTTCCATGCCGATTCCAGCCGGATCACCGAGTGCAATCACCAAACGCTGATTAGCGTCATTGGGTTCGACGAACTTCACCATGCTGCGTTGGCTGCTACTGGGTGCGATGGTTTACGGCCTGGGAACGGCGTTCGGAAACGGCTGGCTCGAGGTGCAATGGGAGCGGCTCCTGGATGATGCCGGCCTGAACATGAAGTTCGGTGAGCCTGATCAGTCACAGCTTGAACGGCCGACGCTCACCGGCCGTCCGGCACCAAGGTCTGTGGCCTGATCTCCTCCTGCGCAAGACAGTCACGCAGTCCGCTGCGAAAGTCAGGGTGAAGCAGCTCATACCCCAGGGTGTTGCAGAGCAGGTCATTGCTGACCCGTCGATTCTCTGCCCAGAACGAGCGAGCCATCGGGCTCATGCTTTCGACGACCTCGGTGAACGGACGGCAGGCGGGTAACGACAGACCAATCAGTTGGGCTGCATGACGTTGCAGCTCTGCCGGTTCCGCGGGACGGTGGTCGCAGACGTTCACGACTCTGGGCCGTTGTCCCTGTGCGGCACGATCGATCAGATGCATGCAGGCTCCGGCAATGTCTTCCACGTGGACACGCGAGAACACATGCCCGGGTTTGTCGATCAGACGGACATCTCCGCGGCGGATGGCCTGAAACGGTGATCTGCCGGGTCCATAGATTCCCGGCAGACGCAGAATCTGCACGGGCAGACCGGAGTCGATCCAGGCCCGCTCGCAGGCGAGTCTCCGTTGGCTGCGTTCCTGGGTCGGGTTCGGAGGATCCTGTTCACCAACCCAGTTGCCCTGGCGGTCGCCATACACACCGGTGGTGGAGAGATATCCCACCCATTGCAGGTCGAGTTGCTGCAAGTGTTCGCCCAGGCAGCGAAGGACTGGATCACGTCCATCGCGCTCGGGTGCGATGGTGCTGACCACATGGGTCACACCGGTGAGCTGCTCCCGGGTCGGGACATGGCCCAGCTGGCTGTCGAACCGGAGCTCGTGACTGCCAGGGCCTTCGTCAGGCAGGCGGCAGGTGGTGAGTACCCGCGCTCCCAGCGAACGGGCGAGATCCGCGATTCTGCGTCCACTGAAACCCGCACCCAGCACAAGCAGGGTTGACCGCTCAGGCAGCGGCCGGCAGCGGTTGACAAGCTGATGAAGCATCAGTACAAGTGTATTACCTTCTGCTCAAGGCTTCGCCGTGACCAGCTCATCCTTATCGATCCACGATGTCAGCGCAACCATGGTGGCGCGACGATCTCGCGCTCGGCTGGCATTGCCGTCATGCGCTGGGGTCGTGATGGCTGCTGCCCTGATCACGGGAGCTTTCGCCCTGGCTCCTGAAGAACCGCAGCGACAAGCCTCCATCTGTGAAAGGAATCATTCGGTTGCGGCCTGCCGTGTGTGGTGATGGCAGGGGGTTGAACGTTCAGGCTGCTTGCAGGCGCCAATCTCCTGATGGCGCGTCATCGTCCCTGTGGCGCAGGTTGTCTTTTGGGGTCCCCACACTGTTGAGGTCAGGCTGTGCCCACTGAAGGAGCCGCATCGCCAGGCGGAGGTCGCCATCCATCCAGGCTCTGATCGCCATGGCGCGGCGCGGGTCGTAAAAGCGTTGCCGTCTGTACCAATCAAACGCATCGGCGTCTGACTTCTGCCCATTGCATGACAGACAAGCTGGCACGCAGTTTTCAGTCACGCTTAGGCCACCTCTGCTCTGGGGAACGATGTGATCAATGGATTCGGAAGGTTTGCCGCAATAAATACAACTTTTACTCGTATGACTGTGGAGTGACTGACGCCACCTTCGGACGCGCAATTTGGGACAAAGTTCGTCGAGAAAAACCGCATCCCTGTTATGCATCCGAGTGTCTCGGTTGCCGGCAGTCTGCACGGTTTTTCGTAGGAGTCAATGTGTCGAAGACTGCATTTTCGCGACTTCCGGCAGCGATGATCACGAAAGGTTTTAGGCGCTTGTTGCTTGCGCTCATGGGCCTAAAATCATGATTGCTGAATTTCGGGTCACGGCGTCTCCGGGCAGTTGCTATCTCGGTCTTTCCTCCGGAGGACTGGTTCAGGTCATCCACCCCTTTGACGCTGTCACCCATGCTCAGATCGGTCGGGTCCGACCTCGGGGAACCTGGCGAGGCATCAAGAAAGGTTGGGAGTTTCCTCTCGCTGCTGCACCGGTTCTGCAGGAACGGCTGGGATCGCGTTTTCCAGTTCGTGAGGATCTGGCCCGCTGGATTGAATGGCATCGTCATCCTCTGCCGCCGTTGCCAGACCATCGGCGTCTGGTTCAGCTGGCTGATCTCGATCAACCTCTCGCAGATGGTCGCAGCCCCCTCCCCCATCAACGCACCGGCGTTCGCTGGCTCCTGGCGCGACGTGGTGCCGTGCTGGCGGACGAGATGGGATTGGGCAAAACCCTCACAGCTCTCCTCGCGGCCCGGGCCCTGACGAGGGCCATTCCTTTAAGGCTCATGGTGGTGGCGCCGGTGGGTCTTCATGGCCACTGGCAGCGGGAAGCCGCTGCGCTTGGTGTCGCGATCACGCTGCTCAGCTGGGCCAAATTGCCCGAGGATCTGCCCCCCTCAGGAACACTTCTGGTGGTTGATGAGGCCCATTTCGGCCAGTCCCTCTCGGCACTGCGAACCCAGTCCTTGCTCCGACTGGCCCGTCATCCCCGTCTGCGCGCGATCTGGTTGCTCACCGGAACGCCGATGAAGAACGGTCGACCGGACCAGCTCTACCCTCTGCTTGCTGCCATCGATCACCCCATTGCCCGTGATCAACGGGCCTTTGAAGAGGCGTTCTGTCAGGGGCACTGGCGTGAGGATTCCGGACGTCGGCGCTGGCAGGCCAAAGGAGCCACGCAACTGGAGGAACTGCGGCGACTGACCAGGCCCCTGATTCTTCACCGCAGGAAGCAGCGGGTTCTTGGACTTCCCCCCAAGCAGCGGCGTTTTCACCCCGTGAGGATTGATGCCTCCACCGCGCGGGGATTCGACCACCGTGTGAACCAGGTGATCGATGACTACCGCGCGCGCGTGCGCGAAGGATTGGTGCGTTCCGATGCCGAGGCCTTTGCGTTGCTGACGGCACTGCGGAGGATTGGAGCGGAGTTCAAGCTGCCCTTCACCGAGCAGCTGCTCGCAGAGCTGAGGCAGGAACAGCAGCCGGTTGTGGTGTTCAGCGGATTTGTCGACCCTCTACGGCTCTTGCAGCAACGGATCGGCGGAGAGTTGCTGACTGGCCAACTCAAGCCGGTGGAGCGTCAGACCGTCGTCGATCGCTTTCAGGCGGGCGTCAACGACGTGTTGCTGACCACCTATGGAACGGGTGGACTTGGCTTCACGCTCCACCGCGCCCGTCACGTTGTGCTCCTCGAACGCCCCTGGACACCCGGAGATGTGGATCAGGCGGAGGACCGGTGTCATCGCCTCGGAATGGATGGTGGACTGACCAGCCATTGGATTCAGCTGGGCGTCGCCGATCAGCTGGTGGATGGACTGGTGGCCAGCAAAGCCAGGCAGATCGAGGTGCTGCTGGGCTCCCGAACTCTGAATCTCGAGCGTCAACCCTTGCCTGCGATGCTTCGACGCTGTTTGCAGGACTCCTGACGCACGTTCAGTTCATGGCTGATCATCGGATCCGCTGCGTCTCCCTGTTGCTGGATCAGCGTCAGTGCGCGCTTGACGTCGTGGCACGCCTGGTCCCGTTGACCCAGGAGGGTATGCAGCAGCGAGCGGTCCGTCAGGGGACCCGGGTCGGTCCTGTGGGCAGCCACCACCTGATTGCAGCGGCTGAGGGCCTGGTCCAGTTCGCTCAGATTGAGCTCCTCCAGACAGGCCTGGGGTGTCAGCTCTGCGTTCGGTAGCCGATTGGTCGGTGCTGAGCGGCCGCGGCAGCCCAGGCCCGTGAACAGAACTCCGGCGAGGACAACGGCTGCAAGAACAGGCTTGGAATCAGTAGCTGTAGCGTTCTTCACCGTAGGTAGGGCTCGTGGTCTCCGTTTCGGTTGTGCCTGCAGCTTGCGGCTGGGTGCTTCCGCTCGATTCGACACGCTTGTTCGCGCCGAACAGATCACCGAGATAGCGGCCGCAGTCCGGATAGGTCTCCGGCTGCAGCACCACCGATTCGGTGATCATGACAGCTGCATGCTCAGGTGATGTCTTAAAGACACCACTTTTCTGGCGCTTGATCAGGGCGTAGGCCGCTTCGAAGCTGACTGCGTGGTCATTGCCGTTGCCACGCATGAAGCAATACACCTGTGCACCCTTGTTGACCGTTGCTTCCGCTGCGAGGGTCCCGACGGGGAGGACGGCATCGAGACAGAGGCTCGCCATGGACAGGATGACTACGGAACGTGCACGGGTCCTGGCCATGGCTGGACGAAGAGGTGGATCTGCGCCAACGTATCGATCCTGCGGTCGATGTCCAGCCTTCACGCCGGTGGGCGTCAGGACTCACCGAGCCCCAGTGGCACAAGCAGCTTCACCACCAGTGGCAGAACGAGCAGAACGGTGATCAGACGAACGGCATGCAGCGCTGCCACGGCTGCGCCCACGCCGAATTCCGCTCCCACCAGGCTCATGCCGCTGATTCCACCTGGGGCGGCGCCCAGCAGAGCCACAAGCGGGTCGATCCCGAGCAGTCGGCTCGTCCAGAGGCCGATGACCAGTCCAGTCATCACCAGGGTGATCGTGATCAGCAGCGCCGGACGCCACAGCTGAATCAGTTGTTCAAGGGAGGCCCGGGTCAGGCTCGTGCCGATGACAACCCCGATGCCGATTTCAAGAGCGGTGCGAGTCCCTGGAGGCCATGCGGCGATCTCCAGCCGTCCGCTCATGCTCACCATCCCAGCACCGAGAAGCGCGCCGGCAAGAGGTGCGGCCGGGATTCCGGTCTTCAGCGCCAGCAGGCCCATGGCCGTGCCGGCGGTCGCATAGATCAGAAGTGTTGCCAGGGGGGGCATGGTGAGTCCCGATCGGACGAGGGTTTCAGTCTGGTCTCAGATGTGTTGTCATCGGCGCAACCCATCGGCTTGCTTCAGCCATGACTCAGTCCGTGTCCTTTCGCATCACCCGCACGGCCGAGGATGTCGCCCAGACCATCAACACCCTGTCGCACCGACTGGTGAAGCTGGAACAACGCCTCGAAAGTCTTGAACTTCAGCTCAGACAACAGCAACCCGCTGAGATGCCTGTTGATGAACTGGCCCGTCTGGATGATGTGGATCGTCTCCTGATGGATTGCCAGTCTCTACTCCAGGCGGCAGGTCCTGAGGCCGCTGAGGTGGGTGATCAGCCTTTCGCGTCAGAGGATTCCGACCGTGACAACCAACAGGCGGCATGAGCTGTCCAAGGGTGTCAAAATAAAAAGAAACGGATCCATGCCCCTTCAACAGTCCGGTGCATGTGCTGGCGACTCAGGTCGTCGTTCACTGCGATCCATGTCCACTGCCCCTCAGGTCGCAGCACGAGGGTTCGTCGAAGGTGGCCATCAGCTTGAAAAGCTGGAATTTGCACTTGCCGTGGCGATGACCCGTGGTGAAGAAAGCCGTAGTCGTCTTCTGAGGGAGCAAATCGATGCTCTTGGAGGCAATGTTGAAGAGCCTGGAACCTGATTGTGACTTTGGGGTTACGATGCAGTCATGATGATGTGATTCGGTGACATCAATATTGTCCCAATCTGTTTCAACGGTGTCGAATGCCGAAGTGGAGAAGCGCAATCAGCACTTCGCTGCGGCACAGAAATTTTTCTCCGAGGCACGAGATGCTGCTGAGCGTGGCGATGCCTCGGCGTCTGGACAGCTGATTTTGCGTGGTCTTGAACAGGAAAGAAAAGCTGGCGCTGTCGGTCCCCAGGTGATGCAGTTGATCAAACCAAGGCGATAAATGTCTCTGAGGAGAATGTCTCAGAGTTCAACTGATTCAACAAGCGGGTGACCGGACTCGAACCGGCGACGTTCAGCTTGGGAAGCTGACATTC
>WTHL01000034.1 GCA_011523155.1 Synechococcus sp. PL34863bin_39
TAGCCAGCCCGTGCTGCGGCATGACAGAGGCTCTGCAGGTTCTCGCCGTGCTCGCCGAACGGTTGCTCAAGACTCGAGTGTGGATCGACCAGGCAGGGGGCCAGCAGCTGGGATGCGGCGCTCCTGGTGGGAGTCCCTGCCTGTGCGGCCCTCGACCGCGCCTCCTCTCCGAAGGCCACCAGACGGTCGTTCTGCAGCAGTGCAGCCCCCGCCTGGATCACCTCCTGACCGCTGCCGACCAGGATCCTGACGGGATCTAGCAGAACGGTCTGGGACATCAGCTCAGAGTGCTCCGGCGGCGGTGCGATCCAGCACACCTCCCAGATGGGAGGTGAGGTTCAGGCAGGTCACCACCGCAGGCTGGCCCGGATCGCTCGGCATGTCGACCACCGTGACGCCACCGTTGCCCTGCTTCACGGCCCAGATGTCCGCCGGTGTCAGACCCAGCAGATTGCAGAGGATCGTCTTGTTGACGGCGTCGTGTGCCACCACCAGGGCCGTTTCGTCCGCCTCAAGGCTTGCGGCGATCGTGTTCCAGGTGTGCACAGAGCGCTCCCAGACATCCTGAATGGTTTCGCCTTCTGGCATCTGGACCGTGTCAGGGGTGAGCTTCCACTCGTCGAGCAGGTCGCCCCACTCAGCCCTGATCTCCTCTTCGAGCTTGCCTTCCCAGAGCCCGTGGCCGATTTCCACCAGACCGCGGGTCACGGTCATGGGAACACCGGGATGGGACCGCAGAATTCCCTCCGCCGTCTGACGGGGCCGCGACATCGAACTGCTGTAGGCCCGCTGTACAGGGACTGACTCCAGAAATCCCCGGGCGGCTTCCGCCTGGGCGTGGCCGTTCTCATTGAGAGGAATGTCGATCTGTCCCTGGAACCGCCCCTGGCGGTTCCAGTTGGTCTCGCCGTGGCGCACCAGCAGAAGGCGGGCTCCCTTGCCCTTCTTCGGCAGCCCTGCCTTCAGGTGGGTGGTGTTGTTGAGGCATTCGATCTGCACCTGGCGGCTGCCATCAGCCTTCGGGCTGATGTTGAAGACCGAGAGGGACGCGTTATCGATCTGCAGCCTGCGGAAGCCCTGGGCGGGCTCGCCGAGCAGCACCAGCATCAGGCAGCGCAGGATGGCGTTGTGCCCAACCACGAGCACCGTGTCATTGCCGTCAACCGGGTGGCGCTCGATGAGGCGGTTCAGAAAGTCACGTGCCTGCTCCATCAGCTCCGGCAGAGGCCTGTAGCGGCTGCCGTCCTTGCGGGTCAGTTCCAGCGTTTCGGGGTGACACTTCCAGGCCTTGAAGGCCTCCGGGTCCCGCGCGGCTCGCTCATCGGCGCTCATGCCGCTCCAGGGTTCCAGATCGATCTCCAGAAGTCCTTCGTCCATCACCGGTTCCAGTGCCACCCCCCTGGCCTGGATCAGGCCTTCGCAGGTGGACGCTGCCCGACGCAGCGGTGAGCAGTAGGCCGCGCTGATCGGCACATCCTTCAGGGCTTCGCCGGTCAGGCTGGCCTGCTGCTGCCCTTCGCTGGTGAGGACGGAGAGGTCATCCCGCCCCTGAATGCGGCGCTCCACATTGAAGCTGCTGAGGCCATGGCGCACCAGGAGGAGACGGAGAGACACCGGTTGGGAGATCAGGGCTGGGCCATCGTATTGGTGGCCGATCCCCGGGCCTTGCCCCCACCCCGGCATCGCCGGCCATGATCAACGGGGAGAATCGGTGCATCTCGCTGCGGATCCGTTGACGTCCTCGCCGCCCGGTCGCCGGTTGTCTTCGAAAGGGTTGCTGGCCCTGATCGCCCTGCTCCTGGCGATCAGCGTCTGGGTGATGGGTCTGTTGGACAGCCTCAGTCGTGACTCCGTTGCTCCGGCCCTATCGCTGCAACAGCAGGAGAAAGCCCTGCTCGCACAACAGGTCCTGGCTCCCCAGCTGCGCCCCCTCCTGGCGGGTGATGACCCAGCGGTGCAACTGCGGGAGGCCCTGCTGGGGGTGCCCCTGGAGCGTCTTGATGAGCGCCAGAGACTGATGCTTGCCGCTC
>WTHL01000111.1 GCA_011523155.1 Synechococcus sp. PL34863bin_39
AGAGCATCCGGCTTTTAACCGGCTGGTCCTGAGTTCGAATCTCAGGCGACCCATGCATTTCCGCATGACCGATCAAACCTTCAGTGCGTCTGATCGTCTGGCATCCGGGCCCACCTGGGCGACATCAATAACCATGAACACGTGGTGAGGGCCAGGAGAGTGCTCGCATCACCGGCTGATCATCCAGCGCCCGGTTCATGAACCTGCGCTGGTCTCAGGTTTCAATGATCTTGCCGTGATGAGGATGACGACATCGCCGCGAAATGGAACTCCTGCTGCTGCTATCGGCAGCCCATTGGCGCTTGCAGGCCACCGTTCCGCTGTTATGACACACGGGCATTTGTACTCATCGCAGGGTCCGCCGGATGGCCTATTTCATCTTCTTCGCACTGACTCTGCTGCTGGCTCTGTTGGGGGGCCTCTTTTCTCGCGTAGCAGCCGAAAAGTACTGGATGTGACCTGATGCCCGACAGGTCGAAGGTTGACCTGGCCGTTATCGGTGCAGGGCTCGCGGGTTGCGCCTGTTTGGCCAGGCTGCATCAGCAGGGATTTGAAGGGACAACCGCTTTAGTGGAAGCTGGGCGAGGCCCCGGCGGTCGGATCGCCACCCGTCGACGCAGAGAATGCCCCAACTGGCGACTCGACCACGGCGCCCCTGGTATCCAGCTGCCGGAGCAGCTGCCGAGTGCGGTTGAGCAGCTCTTACAACCGTTACGGGATCGAGGCACGCTGCTCCGCGAATGGGGATGGATCACTGGACTGGATGCCAACGGCCGTGTGGTGGAGCCACCCGTGGAGCACAGCGCCAAAGGCGCCTGGTATCGAGGGAAACCCACGATGGCCCATCTCTGTGAGGCGCTTCTGGATCAGGCAAATCCGAACCTTTCGCGCAACTTCGGGGTTCGGGTGCGCTGGCTTCAGCACAGCGGCAACCACTGGCTGCTGATGGACGAAACAGGAGAGACAGCCGTGGAAGCACGAATCCTGGTGATGAGCGGCACCCTTCTGGCTCATCCCCGCTCTCTCTCAATGCTGGCCTGGCCGGATGTTCCACTGCGTTCCGCCATTCCCACCCGTCAGGATCCAGATCTGGATCAGGTGCTGCAACAGCTGGCTGCCAGCCGAGCAGACGTGCGTTGGAACCTGATGCTGGAACTGCCTGGAAAGTGTGATCCAGGCGACCCCCTGCCCCGCCAGATCCTGCTGAACCAGGAGGCGCAACGACGCTGGCAGGTGGAGCGTGTTGTGGTGCATCCCCAGAGCGATGAAGGGCTCGGCGTCGTGGTGCACGGCCTGGACGCAGGCGAGCCGATCACGCCGATCAGTCAGCCGGTGCTGCTGAAACGAGAAGAACAACGACTGATGGAGCTGCTGCCTGAACTGCTGGAACCCTTTCCTGCCCTCAAGCGGCGGCTGCCTCAGGCCAGAAGCCTGGGCATGATGCGCTGGGGAGCGTCACAGCCCATTGACCATCCGTTGCCGGCATCACTGCAGTGGTGCAACGGCAGCAGCATTGGATTCTGCGGTGACTGGATTGAAGGGCCAGGATTCGGCCGGGCTGAGGGGGCTCTCTGCAGCGGCGTGGCACTGGCGAAACGCCTGCAGCCGAGAGCCTGATCACCACTGACACATACAATGAGGTGGCGCCGGGGAGTGGCGCAGTTTGGTAGCGCGCTTGCTTTGGGAGCAAGATGCCGCAGGTTCGAATCCTGTCTCCCCGATGCGATCAAAAGTCAGTCCCCAGCTGACATCTCTCCCGTCCCGCAAGGGGCGGTTTTTTATTGCTCATAAGCTAGCGTTCGCATAATGTGCCTAAAACCAGCTAATTGGAAGGCTTTTGCGAACGACTTTCCAGAACGCCTGGTGACGCGAATACACACCAGCTCTCCCATCAAGAACAGGGCCATGCGGGTGCCATGAGTATGGGTCAAACGTCGCTGCATTGAGTGTTCCCAGCGCTGCTCAACCAATAAAAAACCCCGCCTTGCGAAATATCATTGATTCAGGTCATCTAACACAGATTTAAT
>WTHL01000112.1 GCA_011523155.1 Synechococcus sp. PL34863bin_39
GCCCTGGGGCGGTCATGACAATGCGGAATGATTATGAGTTGAGCCTAGGGGTCGTCAGGCTCTCTCTGCTGGCCTGGGCGGAAAGGCTATTGAGAGTGAATTTAAGAAAGAGTTTTGATTTAGGAACTCTTTTTGAAGCTTGATGGGTTCTGGTCGCGTTGTGGTCGTTTGCTCGGTGATTTGGGAACCATCAGCAGGGATTGTTCCAGGAGCTCTTCGCTTTCACCCAGGCAGGTGATCCATTCACAGAATTCCTGGGTGATGGCGTAACTATCCTCATAGCGCTCAGTGCTGTCCAGCACTGCAATTCTTGTACTCGCCCAGCAGGTGGCAACGTTGATCCGGCGTTCTATCGCTGCGTCCATGATCTGCTCCCTGATGTGACCAGGCTGATGGGTCGAGGTGACCGTTTCAGCCCGAATGACCGAGAACTTCGCATTTTTCTACGCAGGATGATGTCGTCATCGCTGCAAAAACTTCGGCAGTTCCGGAGTTCTCAGCCGAATCACAGAGCTGGCGCCGTCATCGACGGCTTCAAGAGGAAGGCTGGGTCCACGGGCGTGTCCTGATCCAGGCGCCGTCTCCCCGTTTGCGGGGGGCTCCGTGCGGATCAGATACGGCTCGGACAGTGACCAGGTGCGGGCATAGCCCATCAGAAGTGGATCAGCCGGGGCAAAGATGAATGAGGGCGCCCGTGGTGTTGATTCCACGGCTGCACGATCGGCACTCATCCGGACCGCCCGGGTGATGCCTTGCACAAAACGGCTCCTTGTCACCACGGTCGTTAAGTAAGCGACGACGCGAAGGCGGGGTGCGTCGAAGCCCTCAGCGCACATGTCGATGCTGACCAGCCAGTCAGCGCTCCCCTCCTGAAAATCCGCCAGTCGCTGTGCTGCTTCAGGGGCCTGGGAGTGGACGAGCTCCACGCGGTCGCCCTCCTCCCGGAGCAGGCAACTGATGGCTTCGGCGTGATCGATGTCGCGGGCAATCACCAGCCCCCCGGCTCTGGGGTGCTGACGGCGGACACGCTCCAGCTGCTTGCGGGCTCGCAGCAGAAGTTGGAGCGCAATGCTGCTGGAGTCCGAGAGCCTGATGGCGCGCCGAAGATTGCGGGCACGCCAGCTTTCCCTTTGCTCCGAGGAGAGTGGGGACACGTCCCGGTCAGGCATCCCTTCCCTGGCGTGCTCGACCCAGCCATCCTGGAAACGAAATTCCAGCGGCCTCACATCGCCTGCCGCGATCAGTTCCCTGGGCTCCACGCAGAGGTCAGGACTGATCTGTTCCACCAGTTCTCCCTGGGCCTCGACGCGGACCCGGCGAGCAGCGCAGAAGGCGAGATTGTCGGCCCTGAAGGGTGTGCCGGTCAGTCCCAGGCGCAGGCGGCAAGGGCGGCTCAGCTCCAGAAAGGTGCGTCCCCAGATCGGTCCATCCGGTTCGTCGGGATCCACTCCCAGGTGATGGGCCTCATCCGCAATGGCCAGGAGGTCGAGGTCGTGCCACTGCTGCAGAGCCTTCGCGACGGCGTCGCTCTGACGGCCTGCGGCCTGGTACGAGACCAGCAGGCCGTCAGCATCCAGCCCGGCGTCATCGCGCACGGCATCATCTGACCAGTCCTGCAGGGTGAGGCCGAGACGCGAAGCGGCTGTTTTCCATTGCCGCAAGATTGATGTTCGGTGGCAGAACACCACAACACGGCCCAGTCTGTTCTGTGTCTGCATGGCCTGAAAGGCCAGCAAGGCGCCAAGGG
Source organism: Synechococcus sp. PL34863bin_39 (assembly GCA_011523155.1). The sequence continues at coordinate 1,748 of WTHL01000112.1, forward strand.
TCTTCCCCGCTCCAGGGCCTGCATGCACGAGAACGTCGCGTCCATGGCGGCTGCCCGGCTCGAGCCGTCGCCTCAACAGCTGGATCAGTTGCTGCTGCCAGACCCGCGGGCGAATCGGGGGGACCCGCGGCTCGGAACCCAGCTCAAACGACGTGCCGGTGATGGGACTCAACTGGAAGATGAGTCTTTCTAACCATTCCAAAGCGCCACAGCACCTTTAGCTTCCGGCCAGCAGCACGGTGGGTTGGATCCATTCACGCTATGGCCCTCGTTCATCG
>WTHL01000211.1 GCA_011523155.1 Synechococcus sp. PL34863bin_39
TGGCGGCGGAACAGCATGCCGCGCACGGTGCTGGTTTTTGTCAACGCCGACGCAGGAAAGTCAGACGCGGCGCGGCGCAAGAAGGCTGAGGCCGCCGCCCTCGACGCCATGTCGGCGTGGCAGCGCGCGATGGAAGGCACGGTTAATCCGGCCAAGCTCCGGGACGGCATGTCCAACTGCATCTTTGGCTGCCCTTCGGATGTCGCCCGGCAAATCCGCGAACGCTACGACCCGGACGACCGTCTGATGCTGTGGTTCGACTTCAACAACCACAAGACCGATGAGGTCGAGCGGATGATGACCGATTTTGTCGAGCACGTGGTGCCACTGCTGGAGGCTGGAGAGCAATGAGCCAGCGCAGGGAGCTGACCATCATTGGCGGTGGCCTTGTCGGGCTGGCCGCCGCGATCGAGCTCGCCCGGCAGGGATACCAGCCCAGGGTGCTGGAGCGTGGCCCCAATCCGCTTGAGCACGTCCGGGCCAGGGGGCGATCAGTGCATCTGGTCCTGTCAGCGCGCGGCAAGCGCTGCCTGCACCAGCTTGGCATCCTTGAGTCGGTCCTTGCGCTGGGTTTGCCGCTGGTGGGCCGCCAGTTCCACGGACATGACGGTGCTGTGCAGCTCAGCAACTACGCCCGCGATGGCGCAGCCATTCACTGCATCGAACGCGGCGCCCTGCATAGAGCACTGGTCGACTGCGCTCTGGCGGCTGGTCGGGGTATTGATATCCAGTGGGACAGTCGGGTGGAGCACGTAGACCCGGACACCGGGGCGGTGAGCGGGCAGGATGGCAGCGGTGCAGCCTTCCACCTGCAAAGCGAACGGATCCTGATCACCGATGGCGCCTTCTCCCGCCTGCGCAGCCAGCTGGCTGCCGCCGACAAATCGCTCACCTTGAGCCACGACTGGCTGGATTTGGGCTACAAGGAGGTCGGGATCAGCAAGGCAGCGGCGCTTTCCCTCGGGCTGCAGGCCGACCGGTTCCAGGTCTGGACCCAGAACAGCTGTTTCTTCGGTGCCTTTCCCAACCGCGACGGCTCCTTCACCGGATCGCTGTTCCTGTCTCGCACCGGCTTTCCGTCCTTCGACAGTCTAGGCAGCGAATCAGATTTCCTGCACTTCACCAGAACGCATTTTCCCTCGCTCAGCCCGGTTGCCGAGGAGCTCTGGCCACAGGTCAGGGATAATCCGGTCAGTGGTTTGTGCCGGGTGAAGTGCAATCCGTGGACCTGGTCCGGTCGCGTGCTCATGCTGGGCGATGCAGCGCACGCCGTGGTTCCCTTTCTCGGGCAGGGTATGAACAGCGGGCTGGAAGATGTGCAGCTGTTCTCTCAGGTTCTGGCGGACAGCAACCATCGCTGGCCGGAGGCGATCCAGACCTTTGATCGAACCCGACGCCCGGATACCGACGCGGTCGACCAGCTGAGCCTCGACAACTACGCCCACATCAACCACCGACCCGACCCGCTCGATCCCCTGCGGGAGCAGATTTCGGACCGGCTGTATCAGCTCGCGCCCTGGTGGTTCCAACCGGTCTACGAGGCCGTTGCCTTTAATACCCAGCCGTACTCGGCGGTCCTGCGGCTCGAGCGCCTGCGGGAACAGGTTGTGGAAGGCCTGCTCGGCCATCCGCTGTTCAAGGCAGGATGGCCCGATGACACGGCGCAGGCGGACACGGAAATCCTTGCCGTGATCAACCACCCCGAATTCCGGGCCGGGGTTATCCGGGCACACTAGCTTTTCATCGCCCTGGATCAGGCGCAGGCCGCCTAAAAATCACGTCCGCCCCCTACCCCTGAGCGATAACGTGAATTTCGTCTTATCAAACAGCTGATTTCGTTTATTCTTTTCTCATCGAATACCGTGAAGAATTCATGCCTGAAACGTCAGTTCAAAGGGATGCGTGTGATGTGGCCAGTGTATGCGAGCTTGAGAACCCTTTTGGCTCTGGTGATTGCCCTGTTTCTGCTGTCCCCAGCCAAGCCTGCCATGAGTCAGGCCTTTGCCGACCCGTACTGGGAGTATC
>WTHL01000271.1 GCA_011523155.1 Synechococcus sp. PL34863bin_39
CTTGCTGTCGGGATTCTTCTCGAGGTGGCGGAAGATCGCGATGTAGCGCCAGTAACCGATCTTCTCGGACAGGTAGGTCGCGTAGAAAATGAACTTGGGTTTGAAGAAGGTGTACTTCTTATTGGCCGTCAGGAACCCCAGGTCGAGCTGAAGCCCGAAGTCGCTCATGGACTTGTTCAGGAAACCAGCGTGCCGGGCTTCGTCACGTGCCATGTGTGCAAAGCACTCAGCCAGCAGGGGGTTGCGGGCCTTGATGCGACGGCTGAGCTCCTTGTAGAGAAGAAAACCTGAGAATTCAGACGTGCAACTCTGTTCCAGGAACTCGACGAACACCTCACGCGTTTTGGGATCGAGTTTGTCTGCAGCACCCTCAAACTCGGCATTACGCACGAAGTGATGACGGTTGTAGTCCTTGCGGAACTCCTCGCAGATCGCCTCGAGCTCGGCCTCGTTGGGACGGAGATCCATCGCCGCCATGGCATCGAAATCGGTCGTGTAGAACCGCGGCGTCAGGATTGTGTCCTTGACGGGATCCTTGATGGCAACGTCAGAACCGGCTGCTGGCGATTCACTGACGGCGGTGGGAGGCACCATCGAGACAGGTCATTCAGTGACAACCAATGTAAGTGGCTCGCTGAGGCTGCTGGGTTGTGCTGTTACGTCCTAGTTGCCTCCCAGCCACTTCTGGCCGTTCAGTCGCTGCAGAAGCCTTGACTGAATCAGGGCCAGTGTCATGCGTTTCTCATCAATCAGGAACGATTCGAGCAGGCTCGGTTCGGTGCCCGGATCGGCGAGGGCGATGGTTTTTCCCGATGTGATCGAGTTCTCGTTGAAGCAGAGCCAGAAGCGGCGACCCGGCGGAAGTTCTCCGTAGATCATCGGGCAGCTTCCGCCCACCACGGGACGCTCGCCTTCACGCAGATCAAGCACGGTTGGCGTGATTCCGTGGCCCTTGAGTTCGGATTGGATCGCTGGCAACAGGTCCTCCATCACGAAGCGATCAAACGGCTTGTCTTCGAGCTTCGGTGGTTTCGCTGCCTTGGCCGGTTTGTCAGCAGGTGCTGGAGTGTTGCTCACCGGGTTCATGTTGCTTGCGGAACTGTAATCAGCTTCCGGTGACCCCTACCAGTCATCCCTGAGAGGGGCTGTCCAGTCATCGGCGCTTGGATCGCCGGGTGCACCCTCGCTGCTGTCATGGATGGCTGCATCGTCGGTTGCGGCCTCGGCTGAACCGGTCCGGTGAGCTTTGCCTTGTTTGATCACTCTGTAGGACACGGCAACCGTCGGAGCCGGGTCACGTACGTCCCGCTCGGGCCAGGCTGTCGATGCAACGTCGTGGCCGCCATTCTCGGCCGACGATCGCGATTGATCGCCTGGGGTGCTTGTTGTCCTGAATCCCTCTTCAGTCTCGGGATGCCAGGCTCCAGGGCCGGGCGTCTCCCATCCCAAGGGGGTGTGGACCCTGCGTCGCAGGGGTGACACCGCACCACCGGCCGTGAGCATGGCCAACCCCGTCAGCCCAGCGGATCCAGCGGCTGCCAACAGAATCAAGGCCCCCACGGGCAGTTTTGGGGAACGCCAGGTCAGAAGACGAAGGGCGGTCGGTTGATTCCAATTCAGCCCTGCCAGGGCGAGAGCAAGGATCAACGGGCTCAGACACGGCAGCAGTAGCAGTTTCTGCAGCAGGTTCATGGCTCGTGATCACGCCAGCGTTGGATCGGCTTCAGACTTTCACCCAAGCCATCGAAGAGTCGTACGACGAGAAAATCAACCATGTCGTCGAGGCTCTTCGGCTGGGTGTACCAGGCCGGAATCGGTGGTGCAATCCGGGCTCCTGCCTCCGCCAGGGTGGTGAGATTGCGCAGATGGATCTCCTTAAAACCGATTCCCAGCGGCGCGATCACGAGGGGAAGACCTTCCTTGAGGTGCACATCGGCACAACGTTTGACCAGATCCGGGGCGATTCCCGAGGCGATCCGACCGACGCTGCCCATGCTGCAGGGCAGCATCACCATCCC
>WTHL01000243.1 GCA_011523155.1 Synechococcus sp. PL34863bin_39
CGGCCAGACGCTGGCCGCTGTGGGCGAGCAGATGGCGCAGCAGGGTGGTTTTACCGGCCCCCAGAAAGCCAGTGATCACCGTGACAGGAAGACGGGCCATCAGCGGCACCCCAGGCTTTCACGGGTGCTCGCGCCGGTGGCACTGTTCACACCATCGGCCCTGGCACACAGGGCCTTGAGCTGGGGCAGGTCAATCACGGCATTGGTGAAATCGGCGCCCCCGATCTCAGCATCGTTGAAGCGGCTCTGCATCAGCATGGCGTTCTCGAATCGGGCATCGCGAAGGTCAGCACCGTCGAACCGACTGGCAAAGGCGACGACGTCGCTGAGGTTGGCCCTCTGCAGATCCGCACCCTGGAGCTGGGAGGTGTTGATCACCGCGCCTCTCAGGTCGGACTCGGAGAGGTTGACTCCCTGCAGATCGGCCTTGAGGAACTCCTTTTCCTTGAGGTCAAGTCCATGCATGTCGTCGCGGATGTCCTGCACAGCACGCTGACCGCGCAGCTCCGGGGCGGTGATCGCCAGAGCAGGCGCAGGGACCCAGGCCGTGAACGCCACGGCGATGGAAAGGATGGAGGAGATCAAGCCCGCTGCCAGGGCACGGGGGCGGACAGGCCCAGCAATGAAGGATGTGAAAAAAGCGGCCATGCTTCGGTCGTCGGGATGCGTGGACAGGACGAACTGGGACCTGCCGTAGTTTGTCCGTCACGTTATGGCAGTTTTCCGCCGAACCAAGCGTCATGGCCAAGACCCTGAGGGTGGTGGTTCCCCCCCATCCCCTGATCGCTCACTGGCTCACGGTGCTGCGTCATGCAGCAACACCGGCCCCCCTGTTCGCCACCGGCATGGAGGAACTCGGTCGCTGGCTCAGCTATGAGGCGGTGCGCGACTGGCTGCCCCATCGTCGCCAGGTGGTGACCACACCTCTCGGTGAGACAGAGGGCAGTGTGATCGAAGGCGAAGTGCCGCTCCTGGCGGTCCCGCTGCTCCCTGGAGGACTGGCCCTTTGGCAGGGAGCACGCCAGGTGCTGCCGAATGCCCAGCTCTGCCTCGAGGGTGTGCCCGGCAGCATCGAGCCGCAGGCCGGCGTGATGCTGTTCGTGGACCAGATCAGTGATGGCCAGCAGGTGCTGACTGCGTTGCATCAGCTGGCCCAGGCCGGTGTCACCGATCTGAGGCGGCTGCGTGTCATCACAGCCTTGACCGCAAGCCCCGGTCTCAAGACCCTGGGAGAGCAGATTCCTGAGCTCACCATCCACACCGCCTGCATCGATGAAGGTCTCGATGACGCGGACAGAATCGTTCCCGGAATTGGTGACCCTGTCGGACGGATGCTGATCAGATCCGGTTCGGACTCCTAACGTGAGTGCATCAGTGAGCTGACCATGGCCCAGAGGGAAACCGCTTCCGGCACCTTTGCCACCCTGATCAGCGGCGCAGTTCTCGGAGCAGCGGGTCTGGCCTGGTGGCTTCTGTCGGAAGCCGATCGCCGGCAAAGGGACAAACGCCAGCGATCAATGCTTTACGCACCGAGGATGCAGGACGGATCTGAAGCCTTCGAACCCGAGCAGACCTCCGGAGAGGACGGCCAGCTCGAACACCGCGTGGAACAGCTGAACGCTGCCATCGCTGACGTGCGCAGACAGCTGGAGGACCTGGGCGCGCGCAGCTGACGCCAAGAGGGATGCCTGCGGTCGGTCGGTAGGTTGTCGGATAGTCAATTACCGGCCCCCGGTTGCCATCGATGCTCCGCTCCGACGCCGTCACGCAGGGAATTCAGCGCTCCCCCAACCGCGCCATGCTGCGTGCCGTCGGGTTCGAGGATGGCGACTTCGGCAAGCCGATCGTCGGGATCGCCAACGGCTACAGCACCATCACCCCCTGCAATGTGGGGCTGAACGATCTGGCGATGCGCGCTGAAGAAGCGGCGCGTCAGGCCGGGGGCATGCCTCAGACCTTCGGGACCATCACCGTCAGTGATGGCATCTCGATGGGCACCGAGGGGATGAAGT
>WTHL01000078.1 GCA_011523155.1 Synechococcus sp. PL34863bin_39
CGGTTTGTCTTGCTGAAACCGGGCCCGGCTGCTTGCCGTTGGAAAGTGCTTGTCCTCGTAGAGACGTTTGGAGGTGGTGGTGGGCTCATCGCCCTTGAAGAAAGGCCATTGCTGGGGGCCATGCTCTTCAAGCAGGGAATGGCTGAGGCCCGACATGTCGCAGACGCGGTTTTCGGTGAGGGAGGTGAACTCCTCGTACACCTCTGCTGCGGAGCTGTAGGAAAACTGATCGACAAAGCCGAGACGCCGGCCGAGTTCGGCGAAGACTTCCCAGTCCGGCCTGCTTTCGCCATGACAAGGCCGGAACGCCGGGCAGAAGGTCACCCGGCGCTCTGAATTCGTCATCGTTCCACTTTTCTCACTCCATTGGGCCGCAGGCAGGAGCAGATGGGCGTAATGGGAGGTTTCGGTATCGGCGTAGGCGTCGCTGACCACCACAAGCCCGCATCGTTGCATCGCGGCCTTGACACGCTCGAGGTTGGGCATGCTCACAAGGGGATTGGTTGCGGCCACCCACCAGAGATCGAGCTCCCCTCGCTCCATCGCTTCCACCTGTTTCCATGCGTCCATGCCTGGCTGGGCAGCGATGGATCCAGGGGTGAATCCCCAGACCTTTTCCACCTCACTGCGGTGCTCGGCATTGGTGACCAGGCGATAGCCCGGGAGCAGATGGGCCAGGCCGCCGGCTTCACGACCGCCCATGGCGTTGGGTTGACCCGTGAGCGAGAAGGGGCCGGCGCCGGGTTTGCCGATCTGCCCGGTGAGGAGGTGCAGGTTGATCAGTCCTCCCACCACGGCGGTTCCCTCACGCCGTTGGTTCACGCCCATCGACCAAAGGCTCAGAATGTTGTCCTGACGGCTCCAGAGTCTGGCGACCGCGCGCAGGTCTTTTTCGCTGATGCCGCAAAATTTGCTGGTTTTGCCCGGTGTCCAGGCCTGGATCGTCTGGGTGAACCCCGCAAAGCCATCGGTTGCGCTGTCGATGAAGTCACTGTCGAAGCCGCTGTCCTGAAGCACGAGCCGCGCCAGCGCATGCAACAGCGCAAGATCGGTCCCAGGAGCGAGTGCCAGGTGATAGTCGGCGATCTTGGCTGTGTCGGTCCGTCGAGGGTCGACCACAACGATGGTGAGTCCCTTGGGATCGCGCTTCTTCCGTTTCAGCAGGCGCTGAAACAACACCGGATGACACTCGGCGGTGTTGGTGCCGATCAGGAAGGCCACCGAGCAGTGATCAAGATCTTCGTAACAGCAGGGCGGACCGTCGGAGCCGAGGCTGCGGGTGTAGCCGGCCACGGCTGAACTCATGCACAGCCGTGAATTCGCATCGAAATTATTGGTGCCGAGTGCTCCCTTCAACAGTTTCTGCGCGAGGTAGTAGTCCTCGGTGTGAAACTGCCCGGACCCATACATGGCAATGGCATTGGCCCCTTTGCTGGCCAAGGTGGAGCGAATGCGTTCGCTGAGCAGATCGAAGGCGCTGTTCCAGCTGATGGGTTGAAACGCATCCGATCGTGATGCTCGGTAGAGGGGCTGGCTAAGACGACCACGCCCCAGGGTCTCCCCCACCGTGGCGCCTTTGATGCAGACCTGCCCAAGGCTCGATGGGTGTGTCCGGTTACCGCGGGCGCTCCACATCGGGTTCCCGTCCGCGTCCCGCTTGACGGCCTTCCCGGCTTCTCCTGGAGGCAGCAGATCAAGGCCGCAGCCCACGCCGCAGTAAGGACACTGACTCTGGACAGTTGCAGATACGAGCGACATCGGAGCAAACCGTTGAACAGAGAAACCCCCGATGCCGAAGGCAACGGGGGTGAGCACCATCCGGGGATGGGTCAAATGGATCAGCCAGCCATAGAGGGAGCGCCCTCAGAAGCTGTTTCACCTTCGTGCAGATCAGCGAACGAACCCTTCGGCTCTTTCAGGAAGAAGAAGCAGAAGAAGGCCACGATCAGACCTGCCACGCCCAGAATCTGGAAGAAGGCACTGTTGGAAGCCGCGATCACCTCAGGGG
>WTHL01000135.1 GCA_011523155.1 Synechococcus sp. PL34863bin_39
TTCGTTCTGACTCCAGCCCTGAATCCGTCAGAATCATGCGTCCAACCTCTTCCAGTGTGGTCAGACCATTACGGACAAGGTTGAGGCTGTAACCCAGAAGGGTTTTCATTCCTGATTCCAGGGCCATTCGTCGCACAATGTCCGTGGTGGCACCATTGGCCACTGCCGTTGACAGCTCCTCATTCATGGTGAGGACTTCATAAGCCCCAATCCGACCGCGGTAACCACTTCCTTGGCAATGGGGGCAGGCATCACCGTTGCCATCATGACGGTGGGCTCGATAGAAACGCACATCGCTCTCTTTGTGACTTATCAGCCCGAAACGTCCAAGCTCTTTAGCGTCGGGTTGGTAGCTCTCCTTGCAGTTGCTACAAACGCGTCGCAGGAGTCTCTGGGACACGATTCCAAGCAGTGACGCGCTCACGGTGAAGGGCTCCACGCCCATTTCCCCCAGCCTCGTAATCGCGCTTGGTGCGTCATTGCAGTGAAGTGTGGTCAGCACCAGGTGACCGGTCAGTGCTGCCTCAATCGCTGTCTTCGCGGTCTCCAGATCACGGGTTTCTCCCACCAGCAACACATCGGGGTCCTGACGCATGAAGGCCCGCAGGGCGGTGCTGAAGTCAAATCCCTTGTCCCTGTTCACCTGACACTGCGTAATCCCTGGAAGGGTGTATTCAATCGGGTCCTCCACGGTGGAAATGTTGATGCCTGGATCGTTGCGTTCAGCCAGCAGGGAGTAGAGGGTTGTTGATTTTCCGGATCCTGTCGGTCCAGTGACAAGAATCATGCCGAAAGGCTTGGACCCGATCGACCGCACAAGACCGAGAGTGTCCTCGTCTGTGATCAGTTTGTGAAGGCCGAGCTGCGTTGACGAGTTGTCCAGCAGCCTCAGCACAATTTTTTCGCCGAAGCGGCTGGGAAGACTGTTCACCCTGAAATCCATGGTTCGGTCCCGGAACCGACGTCGGATGCGTCCGTCCTGCGCTTGCCGTCGCTCAGCAATGTCGAGATCAGCCATGATCTTGAAACGGGATGTCACGGCTGGGACGAGGCGACTCGGAAGCGGTTCGCTGTAGCTCTGCAGCACACCGTCCTGACGGAAACGCACCTTCAGGCCGTCCTGCTGAGGTTCGACGTGAATGTCGCTCGCTCCCAGTTGCAGGGCCTTCAGAAGGATGCGATTGACCAGATTGACGACTGGTGACGCGTTGGTGTCCCTGAGGGTGGATTCCAGGTCCTCCTGGTTGATCGCCAGGCGAGCTTTCTCCTCCTCGTCTTCCTCAAGTGCGACGTCATTGTCGAAACCCGTGAGCAAGGAGTCGAAGTTGACGTCCTGGTTCGTGAGTCCTCCGGAGTCGTCAGCTTCGTTGAAGCTGTTGTCCGGGCTGATCTCGCTCACAGATCCTGCATCGTTCGCCGGGTCAAGGACATGATCTTCTGATTCCAATGAATCCAGGGCTGCTGCGATGCGAGGGTTCTGGCTTGGTGAGAGCCCCTTGGCATCAAGGCTTTGCTGCAGCCGTAGACGATCGCTGGCGTCGAGTCGTTCCGGTACGGGCTCCTGAAGCAGCAGTTCCAAGACAAGGCGCTGCGGATGACTCACGAGGATTCTCTGGCGAGGGGAAGAAACGAAAGGTGCGGGCTTCCCCCGCTTGTGGGAGGAGTGCCCGACCTATCAACATGTCTAGGAGTGATTTTGCAACAGGTCAGCATGAGTGGCGACCCCTCTTCTTCAGCTCACGATTCCGCCGCTGATGCTTCAGCACCTGAGCCCATCGCTGCATCTCAGGACGCCCCTCCAGCGACCTCAGTGACTGAGGAAACGTCTCCGCAGGACCAGGACAACAACGCGCGCCTCGAGCAGTTGGAGCGAGAGCACAGCAGCCTGCGCGAAGAGCACGAGACCTTGCGCAGTCAGTACATGCGCATTGCCGCTGACTTCGACAATTTCCGCAAACGTCAGAGTCGGGATCAGGACGATCTCAAGCTCCAGCTCACCTGCAGCACGCTGAGCGAGATTCTTCCGGTTGTTGACAACTTCGAGCGTGCCCGTCAGCAGCTCAATCCGGAGGGGGAAGAGGCCCAGGCCCTCCATCGCAGCTATCAGGGTCTGTACAAGCAGCTCGTCGATGTTCTGAAGCAACTCGGCGTTGCACCGATGCGTGTCGTCGGACAGGAATTCGATCCCACGCTTCATGAGGCTGTGCTGCGGGAACCGAGCGACGCCCATCGTGAAGACGTGGTGATCGAGGAGTTGCAGCGTGGATACCACCTCAACGGCCGTGTTCTCCGCCACGCCATGGTCAAGGTCTCAATGGGCCCTGGTCCGGAGACGCAGGATTCCGCTGTGCCTGCGGATGCTCCGGAGGAGGGCTCAGGCAATGCAGCGGCGATGGAGCCAGATGCTCCGCAGCAGGAGAACTGAGGCTCCGATGCCGACTTCTAGGGTGATGAACGGGATGGCGACGTAATGGCCGATTTCTATGACCTGCTTGGTGTCAGTCGCGATGCTGATGCCGACACGCTCAAGCGGGCCTACCGGCGCCTTGCGCGTCAGTACCACCCGGACATCAACAAGGAACCCGGTGCCGAGGACCGTTTCAAGGAGATCGGTCGTGCCTACGAGGTCCTGAGTGATCCCCAGACCAAAGCCCGGTACGACCAGTTTGGGGAAGCAGGCCTCGGCGGCGCCGCCGGCATGCCCGACATGGGCGATATGGGCGGGTTCGCCGATCTGTTCGAGACCTTTTTCAGCGGTTTCGGCGGTGCCGGCGGCGCTGCGGCGGGTCGCCAGCGCCGCCGCGGTCCCCAGCAGGGTGACGACCTCCGCTACGACCTCACGATTGATTTCGATCAGGCGGTCTTCGGTCAGGAGCGCGAAATCAGGATCCCCCATCTCGAAACCTGCTCCACGTGCAACGGCAGCGGAGCCAAGTCGGGGAGCGGTCCCACCACCTGTTCCACCTGCGGCGGGGTTGGTCAGGTTCGCCGTGCAACGCGAACACCCTTCGGTAATTTCACCCAGGTGGCTGAATGCCCCAGTTGTGACGGGACAGGGCAGGTGATTGCTGACCCATGCTCGTCCTGTGGAGGGCAGGGCGTGAACCAGGTCCGCAAGAAGCTGCGCATCAACATTCCCGCAGGTGTGGACAGCGGAACCAGACTTCGGGTGGCCGGTGAGGGGAATGCCGGATTACGCGGAGGTCCTGCCGGGGATCTGTACGTCTTCCTGACGGTCAAGCCCCATCCGAGCCTCCGGCGTGATGGTCTGACCGTGTTGTCGGATGTGAAGGTGAGCTACCTGCAGGCGATCCTCGGCGACACCATCGAAGTTGAGACGGTGGATGGGCCCACCACGCTGGAGATTCCGGCCGGTACCCAACCGAATGCTGTGCTCACCCTCGAGAACAGAGGGATCCCCAAACTGGGGAATCCCGTGGCGCGAGGAAACCAGCGGGTCAGCGTGGCTGTTCAGCTCCCGACCCGTATCAGTGAGGACGAACGTGCCTTGCTCGAGCAGCTTGCGGGTCACCATTCCGCCCGCGGTGTGCAGCACCATCATCACAAGAGTGGGCTCTTCGCCCGACTGTTCGGTCAGAGCTGACGGTGAGTGACAACCGCATCGGTCATCGACTTGATCTGCGCGGCACGCCGTGCCCCGTCAACTTCATTCGATGCAAGTTGATGCTGGAAACTCTCAAGACTGGTCAGGTGCTCGAGGTCTGTTTGGATCGTGGTGAGCCCGAGGCCATGGTGGTGCCTGGCCTCGAAGGGGAAGGGCACGGTGTGGCTGTGGCGACCGCCAGCGATGACTGGGTTCTGTTGCGGGTGACCTGCGGGGGTGGCTGATCGGTCGGGCCAGGGTGTGGTGGTGGCCTTGCAGGCCAACTACCTCGAGGTGGAACTCGATCCACCGCACCAGGCCATTCGTCTGCTCTGCACCCGCCGAACCCGGCTGAGCCATCGCGGGTCTGCGGTGCATGTCGGCGACAGGGTGCGGGTGGAAGCGATCGACCTTGATCAGGGTCGTGCCGTCGTCGCAGCTGTTGAACGCCGTCACAGCTGGCTGTCGCGTCCCCCTGTTGCGAATGTCTCAGCGGTTGTGGTTGCCCTTGCCGTCGAGGAGCCCGCATTCGACCCTGATCAGGCCAGTCGCTTTCTGCTCACGGCGGAGCAGACGGGATTGCAGGTGAAGGTGCTCCTCACCAAATGTGATCTGATTTCAGCGCAGCAGCGCCAGGCTCTTTCTGATCGTCTGAAGGGCTGGGGCTACGACCCGTTCCTGATGTCTGCCAGCACGGGTGAGGGTTTGGTTGGATTGCGTGAATGGCTTGTCAGCCAGCCACTTTCGGTGCTGTGTGGGCCTTCCGGGGTCGGCAAGAGCTCTCTGCTGAACGGCTTGCTTCCGCAGCTCAGGTTGAGGGTGGGGGCCGTCTCAGGCCGTCTGCGGCGTGGACGTCACACCACGCGCCATGTGGAACTTCATCCCATCGGCCCTGGGGCCAGGGTCGCCGATACCCCAGGGTTCAACAGGCCCGACCTGCCCAAGGATCTGCGGAATCTCGAGGTGCTGTTTCCGGAGCTTCGTTCCCAGCTGGACCCACACCCTTGTCGATTTCGCGATTGTCTGCATCGCGGGGAGCCTGGATGCGGTGTCAGTCGTGAATGGGAGCGCTACGGGATCTATCGGCGAGCCGTCGATGAGCTGCTGGAACTCAACCGCCCAACCCGGGGAGGTTGAGATCAAGTCCGCCAGTCAGCTCCTGCATCCGCTCCTTCATGGTTGCGGTCGACTTGTCGTAGGCGGCCCGCAGCGCCGTGAGTGTGGCTTCTTCACAGGCGGCTTGTCCCTCAGCGAGCAGACTTGGGTCAAGCTTCACTCGCAGGGGCTGCTGATTACCGGAGAGCCAGATGCTCGCGCGTCCGTCATCGCTGCTTCCTTCGATCTCCATGGCATCGAGCTCTTCCTGCAGCTTCTGAGCGTCCTGCTGGATCTGCTGAGCCTTCTTGAAGGCTTCAGTGAGTTGTCCGAAATTGGGAAGACCGAACCCTGCCATGACGCCTGAGGAAGAGACGGCAGATTAGGCCGTCAGGACCAACGAATCCGGGAACAGTCCAAGCCGTTTGACTTCAGGATGCAGCGCGATGCCGTGCTGTCGCATCACCTCCTCCTGGATGTGATCAATCAGACGCAGGATGTCGAGGGCACGGGCGTGTCCACTGTTGACGATGAAGTTGGCGTGAATGCTGGAGACCTCTGCATCCCCGATTCTGGTGCCTTTGAGTCCGGCCGCTTCGATCAGCTGGCCTGCCTTCTGAGGCTCCGGATTCCGGAACACGCTGCCGCAGCTTGGCCACTGGTAGGGCTGTGTGGTGGTGCGATGGTTCAGATTGCCGCTGGTGGCCTTGTTGAGCTCTTTCGGGTTGTGACCCGGTTCCAGCTGAAAGGTTGCTGCGACCACCGCAAGATCGTTGTCCTGAAGTCGGCTGTGCCGGTAGCCGAAGTCCAGATCGTCACGACTGAGGCTGCGGACAGCGGTTGGCGATCCCTGTGGTGATGAGGGATCCAGTACGTCAACCGAGAGCAGGCGATCACTGGTGCACCCGCCTTGGGCCCCGGCATTCATCACGACAGCACCGCCCACAGTGCCTGGAATGCCAACAGCCCACTCCAGTCCATGCAGACCGGCACGGGCTGCGCTGCGGGCCAGGCTGGGAATCGGTTCCCCTGCCCAGGCTTTCAGCACTCCGCTGCTCGCATCGAGCTCATGACCCTGCAGTTTCCGAAGGCAGATCGTGAGGCCGATCAGTCCGTCATCACTGATCAGAAGATTCGAACCTGCACCGATGACGCGCCAAGGCATCTGCATCTGACCGGCCCATTGGATCAGGTCGGTGAGCTCCTGAAGTTCGCCAGGCTCCGCCAACCATTCCGCCGGGCCTCCCACCCGCCAGGTGGTGTAGTCAGCCAGGGGGACCTGGGAGCGCAGGGTTGCCGGCGGGCGCTGTGTCATCAGGCCGCGAGGGGTGAAGGCCGTGAGGCGTCCGCGCTGCGAAGACGACTCCAGAGACTGTTCACATCCCCGGCACCCATCGCCAGAACGAGATCATCCGGTTGGCTGTGCTCCTGCACCAAGTCGGTCAGATGCTCCATGGTCTCAGCCACCAGCACCAGTCGGTCGGGGATCAGGCGTTGCAGCCGTTCAGCCAGGGCGTGGCTGTTCACACCGTTGATCGGCGCCTCACCGGCTGCGTAGATCGGTGCCAGGGCGACGCAGTCGGCATGGCTGAGAGCCTCCGCGAATGCTCCAAGAAATTCCTGCGTGCGGCTGTAGCGATGGGGTTGGAAGACCACCATCAGCCGTTTCGGTGGCTGGGGTAACGGGCTTCTGCCACTGCTCACCATCAGTCGGGCCATGGTCAGTGTGGCCAGCACTTCACTGGGGTGATGGGCGTAATCGTCCACGATCTGCCGACCCTTCCAGGTGCCGCGGAAGTCAAAGCGACGGCCTGGGGCCTGTAACAGGCTGAGCCCCTTCTGCAGTGATGCGAACGGGAGGCCCTGCATCCGGCATGCGGCCAGGGCCGCCGTCACATTGCTGAGGTTGTGAAGGCCCGGCATCGGCACGGTGATCCTGCCGATCAGGCTCCCGTTTTCGTAGAACTCCGCCTCCGTTCGATCGCCGTCAAGAACCGCGGGAACTGCGGCGTAATCCACGCCTTCGACATGATCGACGGACCACCATGCGCTTGCATCGAAGTGCTTGCGCAACACCGGATCATCATGGTTCGCCAGCAGTTGCCGGCAGCCCTGGCTGAATCGCTGCATCGTCGCGATCAGATCGTTCAGGTCGGCGTAATGGTCGGTGTGGTCGAGTTCGAGGTTGGTGATGACCGCCACCTCCGCTTTGAACTTCACCAGGGATCCGTCGGACTCATCCGCCTCCGCCACGAGCAGTCGTCCCTTACCGGCATGGCCATTGCTTCCGTAGCAGGGCACCATGCCTCCGATCACCGCCGTTGGGTCATCACCAGCTGCCGCAAGGAGCGTGGTGACGGCAGTGCTGGTCGTTGTCTTGCCGTGGCTGCCGGCGACGGCGATGGAGGGCTGTTCAGCGATCAGCGCCGCCAGCACATCGGAGCGGTGAAGCACAGGGAGCTGATGCTGTCGTGCTGCCACCAGCTCCGGATTGTGTTCCGGGATAGCCGAGCTCACCACCACCTGGACAGACACGGAGTGCCTGTCGATCAGTTGCTCGATGGTGGTGGCGTTCTGCTCGGGAAAAACGCGAACACCGCGCTCGGTGAGTTGATCAACGCTGGGCGAGCGCCTCGGCTCGGACCCGGAGACCTGGTACCCACGGCTGGAGAGGATCAGCGCCAGGGCCGACATGCCAATCCCACCGATCCCAATGAAATGGATGGGTTGTTCGCGGCTGATCGGACTGGCCAAGGAGTTGAACCGTGAGTTCGAAAGATAGGTCAGGCATCGGCGCCAAGCTTGTGATCGACACGCTTGTCAGCGGTTCGACGGCGTCTGTTCAGCCTGCGCTCATTCGCATGCCGCGACTGCGGTTCCGTTCAACCCTGTGTACGCGCTGAGCAGAGAGAAACAGACAATTTCTGTATGATCGGCGGCCAAACCTCTGTCTGCGGTTCAACCGCCCTCGTTATGACCCTGCGCGTTGCGATCAATGGATTCGGCCGAATCGGTCGCAATGTGATGCGGGGTTGGATCAGCCGTGGCGCTGA
>WTHL01000272.1 GCA_011523155.1 Synechococcus sp. PL34863bin_39
GCATGGTCCAAGCAACTGATGCAGGAGGCCGGAGTCCCCACCGCAGGTCACTGGTCCGTCAACAGCGCTGAAGAAGGCCTCGCCCTCATGGATCAGGTCCAGCGCCCCCTCGTGGTGAAAGCCGACGGACTTGCCGCTGGCAAGGGGGTCACCGTGGCCACGACCATCAACGAAACCGTTGATGCCATCCGCGAAGCATTCGGAGGGCGCTTCGGCTCTGCCGGAGATCGGGTGGTCCTGGAGGAATGCCTTTCCGGGCCGGAGGTGTCCGTCTTCGCCCTATGCGACGGAGAGCGGATGGTGATCCTGCCTCCCGCGCAGGATCACAAGCGGCTTCTTGAGGGCGACCGAGGCCCCAACACGGGCGGCATGGGGGCCTATGCGCCTGCACCGCTGCTGAACGATGAAGGTCTCAATCAGGTGCGACAGCTGGTGCTGGAACCAACGCTCCAGGCCCTTCGCACCCGCGGGATCAACTACAGGGGCGTGATCTACGCCGGCCTGATGCTGACGCCCACAGGGCCCCAGGTGATCGAATTCAACTGCCGGTTCGGAGACCCTGAGTGTCAGACCCTGATGCCGTTGATGGGGCCGGAGCTGGCTCAGGTTCTCCAGGCTTGCGCACTCGGACGCCTCGACCTGGCACCGGACCTCTTGATTGGATCCGATTGCAGCGTCTGCGTCGTGGCAGCGGCTGCGGGATACCCCGATGCGCCCCGAAAAGGTGATGCCATCTCCGTGCAGCTCAGGGATGCAGCGTCTCACCAACTGTTTCACGCCGGGACGCGACTCGATGCGGAGGGCAATCTTGTGACCTCCGGAGGCCGCGTTCTGACGATGACCGCACAGGGCGGCGATTTCGACAACGCCTTCGCAACTGCCTACGAGGCGCTGGAGCAGGTGAACTTCGACGGCATGCAGTACCGGCGGGATATCGGGCACCAGGTGCGTCGCCCCTAGTCTCGTTCTGGCGCCGATCGGAGCGATGGTTCCCAGCACACCCCCATCTCCAGCCGCTGCCGCTGGTAGTGAAGCCTCCAGCTGGTGGGCACGTGTCGGCAGCTGGTGGGCTGAGTTCAGCCTCCAGACCAAGCTGCTCGCCATTGCGACTCTGGTCGTGAGCCTGATGATGACGGGCATCACGTTCTTTGCCCTCAACGGGATTCAGCGTGATGCCGTCCTCAACGACACGCGCTACGCCCGAGACCTCGGCCTGCTCCTGGCCGGCAATGTGAGTGAGCTGGTGGAGCAGGGTCAGGATCGCGAGCTCGCCAACGTGGCTGAGAAGTTCTGGCGATCTAGCTCGAGTCTCCGCTACATCTTCTTCGCCGATCCAGAGGGAGTTGTCTACCTCGGCATTCCGATCAGCGGCAATGCCACCGATGCCAGCAGCGATCTGCGGCTGACACGTCGGCTGGAACTCCCGCCCGAGCTGCAGACACGACCGCAGAGCCCCCTGGTCCGTCAGCACCTCACACCCCAGGGCAAGGTCACGGATGTCTTCGTCCCCCTGGTGCGCAATGGCAACTACCTGGGCGTCCTGGCTCTGGGCGTGAATCCCAGTGAAACCGGACTGGCCAGCGCCGCACTGACGCGGGAGGTGACCGTTGCGGTCTTCATCTCCATCTGGGTGCTGGTGATCCTGGGGGCCGTGTTCAACGCCCTCACGATCACACGGCCGGTGAAGGAACTTCTGCGAGGCGTGAGACGCATCGCAACGGGCGATTTTCAAACCCGGATCGGCTTGCCGGTTGGAGGCGAGCTGGGTGAGCTGCTGGATGGCTTCAACGCGATGGCATCCCAGCTCCAGGCCTACGACGCCGCCAACATCGAGGAGCTGACAGCAGCACAGGTCAAACAGGCCTCCCTGATCGCGACGATGGCGGACGGCGCTGTTCTACTCGATGAGCAGGGCCGGATTGTTCTGGCCAATCCGACATCACGCCGCCTGTTCCGCTGGGAAGGGCGCAACCTCGAAGGCCAGGACTTTCTCGGAGAACTTCCCGAGCTGCTGGCGGTGGAGCTGCACAGCACCCTCGATGCCGTTCTCACCAGCGCCTCTGACAGCAATGAGCTTCGGAGCAGTTCGGGAGAACCGCCTCGGACCCTGAGATTCGTCTTCCAGGCGGTGCGCGATGCGAGCGGGGAAAGCCTCAAAGGCATTGCCGTGACGATCCAGGACCTCACACGGGAGGTGGAATTGAATGCCGCCCAGAGTCGTTTCATCAGCAACGTCTCGCACGAACTGCGCACACCGCTCTTCAACATCAAGAGCTATGTGGAAACGCTCCACGATCTTGGTGACCAGCTCAGTGCCGATGAACAGAAGGAGTTCCTGGGTGTCGCCAACGACGAAACCGACCGGCTGACACGTCTGGTGAATGACGTTCTCGACCTTTCCCGACTGGAGTCGGGACGCACCGTTCAGTTCGAACCGATCTGCCTGCGTCCAGCCATGGAACAGACGCTTCGAACGTACCGCCTCAATGCTGAAGATCGACAGGTCGAGCTCATCCTTGATGTGGCGGAGGACCTGCCTGAAGCCCTCGGCAACTGGGACCTGCTGCTGCAGGTTCTGGACAACCTGGTGGGCAATGCCCTGAAGTTCAGCCGGCCGGGAGGCCCACTGATGCTTCGGGCCTATCCCTGGCCGGACACCTGTCAGGTCCAGGCGCCTGCCCTGACCGACAGTGATGAGGGCCCCACCTGCGCCCTCACCTCACCACTCCCGAAACTGCGTGTTGAGATTGCCGACACGGGATGCGGGATCAGTGAAGCCGACCAGCAACGCATTTTCGACCGGTTCTATCGCGTTGAGAACGCCGTCCACACCGAGGTGGGCACAGGCCTTGGCCTCTCGATCGTGCGCGGCATCGTTGAGAAACACGGCAGCACCGTGCGCATGATGAGTGAACTCGATGTCGGCACAACTTTCTGGTTCGACCTGCCCCTTGCTGTCTCCGACAAAGACGAGGTGGAGCTCCAGTCAGAACGACGGAATCGTCAGCAACAGATCGATCTCGAAGGTGAACTCAGCGCCTGATCACCAGTCAAAACCACAGGATTGGGACTTCAATCCTCGGGATTGACTCCCCGAACAATGCGCGACAGCTCACTGCGCTCATCGGTGGTGACGCGATGGGGAACACCACTGATGATGCGCTCGAAATTCGAGAAGGAGTCTTTGATCTCTGGACCATTTCCAGTAATTACAAATTCCCGAATCCCCTTGTCATGCCAGGAACCCCGCATCTTGAAGACATTCAGAGCTCGAGCCATTTCACCGTGAATTTCCACATACTGAAGCAGAAGGATCGTATCGGTGATTGTGGAGATATGGGAATCAGTGATCGAATGACTCCCCATGAATTCTTCGGATGTATTTGTGAAAAAGCCAGCGATTTCTTCCTGCTTGGCATAACCGGTAACACCAATCACAAACTGACGGAAGGCATTGTGACTGACACCCCGAGCGAGAGCTGAGAGTGAATCGATCGCCATTCTGGATGGCTTGAACTGACTGATCTCGGTTTTAATGATCTGGAGGTGATCTTCCAGTCCCGTTGATTCGGGGTAGGCGCAAATGATCTTGAGCAATCCATCCTGCTCCATCTGTTCAAAATCAATCCCCCAGCTCGTGGCATTGCGCAACAGCTGCGCGCGTGATTCCTCATAGGCGAAAAGAATTGCCCGCTCCTTGTTCCGGCAGGCATCTTCGATGAATTTTGACACCAGAAGGGTCTTGCCCGTTCCCGTCGCACCGGTGGCCAGAATGATGGAATCCTTGAAAAACCCTCCACCGCACATCTCATCGAGTCGCGGCACCCCAGAACTGATGCGCACGTTCGAAGAACGCTGGGTGAGGCGCATGGCGCCGAGGGGGAAGATGCTGATGCCGTGGGCGCCCATGGTGAAGGGAAACTCGCCCTTCATATGGGTGGTGCCCCGCAGCTTGAGGATCTCCACGGTGCGACGGCGACGCTCACCCTCCAGCACATTGCGGAGGATCACGACATTGTCAGAGACGAACTCCTCAACCCCGTAACGGGCGATCGGACCGTATTCATCGATCCGCTCTGTAGTCATCACGGTGGTGACACCGATTTCCTTGAGGCGGGCGATCAACCGGAAAATCTCCCTGCGCACAACAAACACCGCGTCGTACTGCTGGAAGACAGCGGTGATGGAGTCGATCGCGACCCGCTTGGCCTTGTATTTGCGGATGGCGTAGTGAATACGCTCGATCAACCCAGAGAGGTCGAAACTGCCGGCAACATCTTGGCCATCAGGATCGGGAGATGCATCAAGGATGAACAGCTTGTCCTGCTCGACCATTTCCTGAAGATTCCAACCGAAACTTGCCGCATTTCGGAGAATATCGAGCGGAGACTCCTCAAAAGTGACGAAAATGCCAGGCTCATCAAAGTGAGCAATGCCGTTATGAAGAAAATGGAGAGAAAAGACGGTTTTCCCTGTTCCAGATGTGCCACTGATCAGGGTGCTGCGACCGATCGGCAGACCACCCTGACAGACGTCATCAAAGCCCTCGATCCCGGTCGGGAGCTTCTGGACCTGCATCTGAGGTGAACCAGTAGAACCTGAGATCTGCATGACAACAACGGGTTGATTAAACGCTAATCAGGAATGGCGGCACAGGCGGACAGGCATGCCTCCTCTTAAGAATCAGCCGGAGCTTTGTCTGCGTCCGACAACGAATCCATCAGAGAGGAGCCCAACGGGCTGTCCGACAGCTCGTCGTATAGGAGATCAAGACCGATCAAGACACGCTCGCGATCCGAGAGGTCGCCGATGATGCGGCGAACCGGCGGCGGAAGAATTTTTGAAAGCGTCGGTGTCGCGAGAATTTTGTCCTCTTCCGCCAGCTGCGGATTCTTGAGAACATCGATCACTTTCAGCGCGTAGACACCCTTGAACTCAGTTTCAAGAATGTTGCGAAGGGTTTTCAGCGCTCGCATTGAATTTGGCGTATTCCCGGCAACATAAAGCTTGAGAATGTAGGTCTTGCGTGGACTCATGACGACGCCTCCTGATTGAACTGTTCAGACCGTGCAAGCTGGGCTTCAGTGGGAATCGAACGGCGGTACATCTCGCAGAGATGGGCCATCACATCCAGGAGGGCCAGGCGATAGTCCTGCAGAAAATCGTTCTTATGCCCCTCAAGTCTGAGCTTCTTCCAGAAGTCGTCAATCAGGTTCATGTGGATTTCAACGGCACGGGTGATGGGTAGATCACCGAAAAAGGCGGTGTTCACAAAGCTCTCAAGGGCCTGATTGGCCGCAGCGGGATCACGGAAGTAACCGAGCAGCAGATCGCGATAGGTCCTCTCCAGCGACTTCAGGAGCTCCTGCTGTTCTCCGGGGGGAAGGTTGCTCAGAAAACGGGAGGGGTCACGCTTGTAAAAGACCCCGAGATAACCGAGGCGTTCCTGCAGGCGGTTGGTCAATTTCCAGGCACTGGCCTCGACTGCGATCCCACCTGCCACATCCAGGGCCTTGCCGTCTGCCTGGCGTTCACCCTTCTGACCATGCCGAAGGAAGCGCGAAATGGCGGCATCGACGTTGTACCCCAACTGCTCCAGCTGATCCACAGGGAGGTGAACCTCCTCGGGGTGGTAGTCAACCCGCCCCATCACCTCACCGACGACAACGGCGGGGAAGAGCAGATCTGCATCCAGCAGAGACCGGCGCAAATCCGGCACCAGAAGCGACTGCTCGATCACCACAGCATCCACGGCTTCTCGCTGTTGCTCCAGGGCAGCCTGCAGATCCGAAATCCCGGCCGTCTGCCCCAGATCCACCGTGGTGTAGCGATTAGCGGGGAGCCAGGAACGACAGGCATTCACAAGCTCGGGAGTTTTCAGAAGCAGAGCGATGGCGAGGGCTGGACCATTCATCCCGCACTGGGAGGTTCTCTCTCGATCTTGACGAAAGGGAATCCGAAGGTGGAAGATCTTTGTTTGTCTTTCGATTGCGGTTCAGGCCGAATCGAACTCGGTTCAGTCGCGGAGGCCACCTCCGATGATTCCCGGCTTCGAGCCTGATCGCGTCACCTATTCCAATGGCAGATCCAAGCAACGAGACCTACGCAATCGTCGAGGCCTCAGGTCAGCAGTTCTGGCTCCAACCCAACCGTTACTACGACCTCGACAGGCTTCAGGCCGGAGTCGATGAAACAGTGACCCTGGAGAACGTTCTTCTGGTGAAGGACGCCAAGGGCACCACCCTTGGCCAACCGTTCGTCAAAGACGCCACCGTCGAGCTCAAGGTGATGGACCATCGCCGTGGACCGAAGGTGATTGTCTACAAGATGCGTCCCAAGAAGAAGACCCGTCGTAAGAATGGTCATCGCCAGGAGCTGACCCGCGTGATGGTTCAGTCCATCAAGGTTGGCGGCAAGGCCATCAGCTGAACGCACCTCCAGCAGAGACTCCTCCTCCCCCCTCCCCATGGCACATAAAAAAGGCACAGGCTCAACCCGTAACGGACGCGACTCCAATTCCAAGCGCCTCGGCGTGAAGGCCTACGGAGGCGAGTCAGTCACCGCCGGGTCCATTCTGATCCGTCAACGCGGCACGTCCGTGCTCCCGGGCACCAACGTTGGTCAGGGCAAGGACGACACCCTGTTCGCCCTGACGGACGGCATCGTGACGTTCGAGACCATCCGTCGTGGTCTCCGGAACCGTAAGCGCATCAGCGTCGCCACCGCAGGCTGATCACGGTTCTTTCATTCCATGCAAGGCCCCTGCTCCCTCGAGGCGCAGGGGCTTTTTTTTGGGGTCGAGATGATTGCCGCCGATCCCCCCGGAGCTCAGAAGCGCCGATAGGCGCGCGTGGTGATCAGAAACGGATGAAACACCTCCAGGAAATGCTGCTGAAGGGTGCGGAAGAAACGCTCCACAAGTGCAGGGTCATCGAAATGGAAGGGATACTCCCCCTGATGCCCCTTGAAGAAATACCAGTTCAGCAAAGCGGTTCCGTCCTCAGACAGCAGCCCATGGAATTCCTCAAGCTGCGCCGAGGGATCAGGAAGGTGTTCCAGAACATCGAGGCAGACCACCGTGTCGAACCGAACGTCACCACAGCTGTTCAGATCCCTGTGAACCGAGAGACGGCTGCTGAGGCCGAGGGCTTCGGCACGCTGGGCCACAAACGCTCTGTTGTGGGGGTTCAGATCGACAAACCAGACATGCTCAACCTCAGGCAGGGCCGCTGCTGACAAGGCGTGGGAGCCGATACCACCACCGAAATCAAGCACGCGTCCGCGGGCAAACTGCCGTTGGAGACGAAGGGTGTCGGCGATGTAATCGGCACTGCTCAGGTGCCAGGCCGCCAGTTCGAGCAGATGCCCCGTCCCGACGGTGTCTTCATAGAACCCGGTGGCATCATCGGGTTGAAAGGCTCCGGGGTGAAGGGCTGCAAGGTCCTCCGTGCTCCTGGCCAGCCGCCGCTCGACCTCCGCCAGTGGCACCGCGAGATAGGCGCTGAGATGGGCCTTGACGGCGAGTCCGTCGCGCAGAAACGCCTCCACGTCCAAGGTCCTGGGCAGAAGCTCTTGCATGCAACGATCTGACGCCGCGGCCAACCTACCGGGCGGCTCGAACTGCCACAGTCATTGATCAACACGGTGGTGGGCAGTGGACGGTCCTTGCGGCTTTGTGGTGATCGACAAGCCCGCAGGCCTCACCTCCCATGCCTGCGTCAGCCG
>WTHL01000006.1 GCA_011523155.1 Synechococcus sp. PL34863bin_39
CCAGTCACGCCAGATGATTCCCAGCTTCGCCGTCACGAACAACTGGGTGACGCGGATGGGCAGGGCCACCACGAAGCAACAGGCGTAAATGATCAGAATCCTGTAGAAGCCGTCCTGCTGTTTGGCGACCAGGGCATTGTTCAGGTCCCTGGCAATGAAACCGATTCCGGCATTGATGCCATTGACGGTGAGCAGCATCAGCACAATCACGCCGAGCATCAGCCAGTGCAGCCAACGCCGGTTGCGCAGCTGCTGGCGCATCAGCGCAAAGGACACCGCTCCGACGAGGAAGAGGCCGGTGAAGACAAGCCCCCACCAGCTGCTCCAGATCCCATCGATCGTGGAGGCGACACCGCCGAAATATTTTTCGGTGAGCTCAGGGAGCAGGCTTTCCGAGAGGTTGGTCAGCCCCGTCAGGGCGACGAGCACAAGACCGCCGACACAGAACAACAACGCCAGCAGCAGTCCGGAGAACTGCCAGCCGGTTGCCTGGTCGAGGGGCAGAAAGAACGGCTGCGCAAGCTTGCGGATCTTCCGCAGCTGGCCCACCAATCCGGAGGACGCTGCGATGGGGGTGGTGGTCATGCCCCCATTCTGACCAGCCAGGCCCTAACCGGGTGGCCAGGACAGAGACCTGCCACCGATCACATGAACGTGGAGGTGGAAGACGGTCTGACCCGCCTCAGCACCGGTATTGATCACGGTGCGCCAATCGGTTAACCCCTCCTGCTGGGCCACCTTGGCCGCCACCAGGAGCAGATGACCCAGCAGGGCTTCATCACTGGCCTCGGCCTCCCGCAGACTGTCGATTGGCTTGCGAGGGATCACCAGAACATGCACGGGCGCCTGAGGCGCCACATCACGAAAGGCCAGACAGCGTTCATCGCTGTACACCTCATCACAGGGGATCTCACCGCGGAGGATCTTCCCGAAGATCGTGTCGTCTGCCATGGAGAAAGCCTGAGAGCAACAGGACATGGGACAGACAGGGCACCTAGGAGATGCACCGACTGAGCCGCAATGCTGGCACGCTGCCAAAGCGCTTCCCTGCTCGGGCTGGAGGCCTGCCCCATCACCGTGGAGGTCGACCTGGCACCGGGTCTGCCCGGCCTGCAGCTTGTGGGCCTTCCGGATGTGGCGATCCAGGAGTCACGGGAGCGTGTCCGCGCCGCACTGCGGAACAGCGGGTTTCGCGGGCCGCTGGTCCGGGTGGTGGTGAACCTGGCCCCTGCCGATCTCCGCAAGGAAGGGCCCGCCTTCGATCTCCCGATCGCCATGGCGCTGCTGTGTGCCAGCGGCCAACTGGACGCCCCGCTGCTGAAAGGAATCTGGTGCGCAGGCGAGCTCGGACTGGATGGCAGCGTGCGTCCCTGCAGGGGACTGCTGGCGATCGCGAGCCTGGCAGCGGCCAGGGGAGCCAAGGCACTGGTGGTCGCCGACGCCAATGCCGCTGAAGCGGCCCTTGTCC
Organism: Synechococcus sp. PL34863bin_39; assembly: GCA_011523155.1. Next base: position 1,469 of record WTHL01000006.1, read on the forward strand.
CAGGGCTGGTGGTTGTGGCTGCCCGGTCACTGCAGCAGATCGTGGCGCGTCTGAAACAGAGGCCGCTGCCGCCGGCTGGCCGCCATCAGGACCGCCGCGCACCGGATCCATCGCCAGCCCTGGATCCCCCCACCATCAGCGGCCAACCCTTAGCCCAGACCGCTCTGGCCCTGGCGGCTGCCGGCGGCCACCATCTTCTGATGGTCGGCCCACCAGGCTGCGGCAAGACCCTGCTGGCACGGCAGCTTCCCGCCCTGCTGCCGCCGATGGCCGCGCAGGAAGCCCTGGAGATCAGCCGGATCCATTCGATCGCCGGCCAGTTGAAACCTGGCGAAGGACTGCTGCACAGACGTCCGTTCCGGGCTCCCCACCACAGCTGTTCGGCAGCGTCGCTGCTCGGAGGCGGAGCTCTGCCACGGCCTGGCGAACTCAGCCTGGCCCACGGTGGGGTGCTGTTTCTTGATGAGCTGGCCGAATTTCCACGCCGCGTGCTCGACCAGCTTCGGCAGCCGCTGGAGGAAGGCAAGCTGCTGGTGAGCAGAGCACGGCTCAAATGCGTGTTCCCCTGTCGAATCACCCTCGTGGCCGCAACCAACCCATGTCCCTGCGGCTGGTTTGGTGATGGGCAGCGGGAGTGCCGATGCACGCCGCGCCAGCGGCAGCGCTACTGGGCCAGGCTGTCAGGCCCCTTGCTGGACCGCCTGGATCTGCAAGTGCAACTGGAACGGCTGAGCAGCACAGCCATGCGAGCGGGGCTGCGGCCGCCGGTCACGGAGCCACCGCTGGCGACAACGACGGACACGATTGGCGAGGCCCGGCAGCGGATGACCGCGCGGAATCCGGGCGGCTGTCTCAATGCAGACCTGGCGCCGGCGGATCTCGGGGCCCATGCAGGCCTGGCGTCGTCCGTGCTGGACCGCTGGGAACGGATTATTCAGATGCGACAACTCAGTGCCCGATCAGGAGTCAGGCTTCTGCGGGTGGCTCGAACCGTGGCTGACCTGAATGGGCACGACGACACCCAGGAAGCAGACCTTGCGCAGGCCCTCTGGTTCCGAAGCTTCGACCAGCAACACGTCGATCAACAGAACAAAGCCCCTGTCAATTGACAAGGGCTTCGTGCCGTTTCACTTGGATTTTTCAGGAGAATCCCGATAGGGCTGCACACCAATCGGCGGGGGAAGGTGCATTTTCTCCTCCCTCGGATTGCCGATGGCGTGGGACAAGGCATCCCCAAACCACTGGCGCATTCCCCTCAGCTTGAAGTCCATGGACTGCACTCAACTGCCATCAGTCTGAAAACAGCCGTGAAGGACGCCAACCGGTGGAACTACCGATTGTGCAGCCAAGCCAGGAGGGACGCTCAGCGACGACGACGACGTTGCTGCGCTTTGCGCTTGTACTTCTCGATCGGGGTCTCGTGGTGACGGAGACGCTTGAGGTCGGCAAAGATTCCAGCCTTCGACACCTGACGCTTGAAGCGACGCAGCGCTGATTCGATGCCTTCGTTTTCTCCGACCGTGACCTGAGTCATGCAACAAGCGTGGTTTCCAGCCCGTCACTGTAGCAATGAGGCCGAACTCAGTTCTCAGACTCTGCCGCCTGTCCTTCAGCTTCGGGTTCAGCATCAGGCTCCACCTCACTCTCAGGCCAGGCGTCCCGGAAGACATAGAGATGACCGAGGGCACGGGTTCCGTACTGACGACGCATCAGGGTCCAACCGGGCTCGAAATCCAGCTTGATGAATCCATCGCCATACCCGCCTGACCGTGCCACGAGATGGCTGCCCTCGGCACCAACAGCGAGCAGCTTCACGTCATCCTTCGACTTCACCACGGACAGGCGATACCGGGTCCCGAAGTCATCGCCCCCGATGCGCAACGAGTAGCCATTGCCATCGATGTAGCGATTACAAATCCCAGTGAAGTCAAAGGTGGCCAGAAGCGGGTTCACAACGGCCGGAGCGGCGCCCTCAACCGCAAAGCAGGGCCGCTTGCTGGTGCGCTGTTCGTAAATGTTCAGCTGGGACGAGGATGACGATCCGATCGGCGCCGCCACCAGGACGAAACTGCTGAGATCCACGGGGATGGCGGTGAACAGGGAACCCTGTGCCAATGCCGATGGCATTGCCCCGGACCCGAGGCTGGCCCCGGCCACAGCAACAGCCAGGGTGGTGGGGAAGGAGCGAAGCATCAATGCAGCGGTTCGGTGAGCGGATCGTATTGGTGCCTGCACTCCGTGCCAGGGGGGTCAGGCAGGTTTGTTGAGTCGAATCGCGACAAGAAGTGAACCGACTGTGGCTGGTGCACTGAGACCGAGGATCCAGCGGGTGGGCGTCAGACCCAGGTCAGGATCGCCGTAGGCAAGCTCAAAGACGGAGCCCGTGGCCGCGATACCAAGCACGCAGGCCAATGCCAGGAACAGCCCGGCCAGGGGTTTCATCGGCATGGGAACAAGGGGAGAAGAACGTCAGACAAGGGAACGCACGTCCCCGGCCAGGAAACCATGGTCTTTGAGTTCCTGGTGGAGACCGCTCTCATCCGTGACGCGATCCACGAACAGGACCCCCTTGAGATGGTCCATCTCGTGCTGAATGCAGCGGGCCATCAGGCCATCGGCCTTCATCGTTTTCGGCCGACCCATTTCATCGCGGTAGCTGAGCTGGATGGCGCTCGGACGAATGACATCGAGGTAGACGCCGGGAATGCTGAGACAGCCCTCCTCGTAGGTGTCCACAGAAGCGCTGGAGGCCGTGATCTCAGGATTGATCAGCACCAGCGGGGGAGACGCTGCGTTCTCAAGATCGAGATCGATCACCAGCAGCTGCTTGTGCACACCCACTTGAGGGGCGGCCAGGCCAATGCCTTTGGCGGTGTACATGCTCCGGAGCATGTCACGGGCCAACTCACGCACCGACTCATCCACCTTGCTGATCCGCCGGGCCTCTTGCCGCAGCACCTCGTTGCCGAGCTTGTGAATCTCCAGAGGCGAAACCTCGAGGGCTTCCTTCGGCACCGCCACGGATGAACTGCTCCGTTCAGCGGACCGTGCCAGTTGAGCGAAGCTGCGGGCCAAGATCCTGTTCTCGCGATTGGATGGTGTCAGGCCACTCTAGGCAGAGCCTGGCGATGCCAGACCCAACGGCCTTTCCTTGCCCGATCTCTCGCCGACAGACGCCGTGTCCCCCTCCCCCGCATCCGAGCAGGCCACACCGCTGCCTGCGTCCGTCGCCCTCGGCCGGAGCCCTGTGCTGCGGGACCCCCAACTGGTGGGGCAATGGGTGCTCTGGCTGGAGCAACGGCCGCAGGAACGGGGGCGCACCACGGTTCTGATTCGACCCTGGACTGCCCAAAAGCGACCACCCCAGGAACTCACCCCCGCCCCGTGCAACCTGCGCAGTCGGGTTCATGACTACGGCGGAGGCGCACTGGCCTGCCATGCCGATGATGATGAACTGACCCTGGCCTGGGTCGACGACCACGACGGCAGCCTCTGGAGTCAGCGCTGGCAGGGTCTGTCCCGGGGCGATCACGACGCACCGGCCCTGCAGGCCATCACGTCTCCCCGCAGGCTCACCGCACCCGGCGCGGTGCTGGGGGACGGCTTGATCGACCCGCACCGCCAACGCTGGCTGGGCGTGCGGGAAGCCGATGGCCGCGACTGGCTGGTGAGCGTGGATCTGACCCACACGGATCAGACACCTCAGGTTCTGCATGCCCCCAGGGATTTCGCTGGATACATGAGCCTGAGTCCCGACGGCTCACGGCTGGCCTGGGTCGAATGGGAACAACCGTCGATGCCCTGGGATGCCAGCAGTCTCTGGATCGCCGCCCTGAGCGAAACCGGAGCACCGTTGCAACCGACGCAACATCTCGGAGGCACCAGCACGGCGCCGCGGCCCACCTCGGTGTTCCAACCGCAGTGGCGCCCTGACGGTCAGCTGCTGGTAGCGGAAGACAGCAGCGGCTGGTGGAATCTGATCCAGGGGTGCCCGGATGCCAACGCCACTGTCTCCGGGTGGGATCGCCCCTGGCCGATGCAGGCGGAATGCGCCATGCCGCAGTGGATCTATGGCATGTCCACCACAGCCTGGGACGGCGAGCAGGTGCTTGCGGCAGCCTGCGCGCAGGGCCGCTGGAGCCTGCAACGTCTCGGCGACGACGGCACGGTGCTGACCGTTGAGCAACCGTTTGATGATCTGGCCGGACTGCGGGCCGACGACGGGAGAGCCGTGGCCATCGCCAGCAACGGTGTGCGTGGCATGGGGTTGCTGGAGCTCGACCTGGCCAGCGGCCGCTGGTGGCACACCCCCGCGACGGAGCCGTCCCTTCTCGAAACCCAGATCAGCCAGGCGGAAGCGCTCTGGTTCGAAGGATCAGACGGCGAGCGCACCCACGCCTGGTACTACCCGCCACAGGGTGACCACGCCGGCGCCGCTCCCCTGCTGGTGAAAGGCCACAGCGGTCCCACCGCCATGGCCCGAACAGGGCTCAGCCTGGGCATTCAGTTCTGGACCTCGCGCGGCTGGGGCGTCGTTGACGTGAATTACGGAGGCTCCACAGGATTCGGCCGCGCCTATCGCGAGCGGCTGCAACGCGGCTGGGGTCGTGTGGACGTCGAAGACTGTGCGGCGGCCGCCCGGGCCCTTGTGGCCAGCGGACGGGCGCACCCTGAGCAGATCGCGATGGAGGGCGGCAGCGCCGGAGGCTTCACCACCCTGGCCTGCCTCTGCTTCACCGATGTGTTTCGCGCCGGCGCCTGCCGCTATGCCGTGAGCGATCTCACCGCCATGGCAAGCGGCACCCACCGATTTGAAGCCCGGTACCTGGACAGGCTCGTGGGGGCCTGGCCTCAGGAGCGGACGCTCTACGAGCAGCGTTCACCCCTGCACCATGCCGATCGGATCCGCTGCCCGGTGATCTTCTTTCAGGGTCTCCAGGACAAGGTGGTTCCTCCGGAGCAGACCGAAAGGATGGCGGAGGCCCTGCGCCGGAACCACATCCCCGTGGAGGTGCACACCTTTGCGGAGGAGGGCCATGGATTCCGCGACAGCGCCGTGCAGATCGCCGTACTGGAGGCCACCGAGGCCTTTTTCCGGCATCACCTCGGGCTCTGATCCGACTGGCCGTAATGGAGCCCCTGAAACTGGGCATGCACCGCCTTCATCTGTTCCGGCGAGAGCAGGGGGGGCTCCCCCAGCTGCAGGGCCTGGAGATACATCCGGGCGAGGGTCTCCACCTCCACGGCGATCCTCAGGGCCTGATCAAGGGTCTCACCGGCACTGACCAGCCCATGACGGGCGAGAAGACAGGCCTTGCGCCCCCGCATCGCCTCCACCGTCAACTGCGACAGCTGGTCGGTCCCGAAGGTGGCGTAGGGGGCACAGCGGATGTCATCCCCTCCCGCCACCGCGGTCATGTAGTGGAAGGGCGGAATGCCACGGTCGTGGCAGGCCAGGGCCGTGGCATGCACCGGATGGCAGTGCAGCACGGCCTGAAACTCGGGCCTGGCCGTCAGCACATCGGCATGGAGCCTCCACTCCGAGGAGGGGCGCCTGGCCATGGCATCCCGTGGGCGTCCGCTGGACTCGATCGCCACAAGGTCAGCCGGCTCCATCACCTCATAGGAGAGCGAACTGGGTGTGATCAGCAGACCGCCTGGGATCCGTGCCGAAAGATTGCCGGAAGTGCCCTGATTCAGCCCCGAGGCATTCATGCGACGGGCCACAGCCACCAGCTGCTCCCGCAGGGCCTGTTCAGTCATGGGCATAGAGCCCCCTCAGGCCCGCCTCGCTGGCAGCCGCCACACCCCGTTCGGTGATCAATGCCGTCACCAGACGGGCAGGGGTGACATCAAACGCCGGATTGAAGCCATCACTGCCGTCCGGAGTCAGCTGCACACAGCTCACCTGACCGGCGGCGTCACGCCCCTGGATCGCCGTCACTTCGGCGGCGGCACGGGCCTCGATCGGGATCTCCGCAAGGCCGTTGTCAATGGACCAGTCAATCGTTGATGCCGGCAAAGCCACGTAGAAGGGCACGTCGTTGTCCTTCGCGGCCAGGGCCTTGAGATAGGTGCCGATCTTGTTGCAGACATCCCCTGAGCGGCTGGTGCGATCGGTGCCGACGATCACCGCATCCACCTGACCGTGCTGCATCAGATG
>WTHL01000157.1 GCA_011523155.1 Synechococcus sp. PL34863bin_39
ATCAGGGGCTGATCAAGCCTGGCTACAACCCGATGAGCATGATGCCGTGGACCGCCAGGAAATTGCTCTGGAATCCCGAGCCCATGGGACACACCTTTGGGCGGGTCTGCCTGGAGGCGTTTGATCAGGATCCCAGCAACTTCGGGCGCACGGTGATGGACCTTCTCGAACGGGATTACGGCCGGGCTCCACTCGCTGAAGCGTTGCGTGCCCCGGTTCAGGGGCGGGCCGCCTTGGCCAATGCCGTCAGCTGAATCGTCAGCAGCGCTCCCATCGCCGTGATGCCCACCAGGCCTCCGAGCGGATTTCCCCCTGGACCGACGAGCCAGAGAGGCGCTTGCGGCGACCACTGTAGAAGTCCTGCCTGCAGGGCGAACCACCCGCCCACCAAACTGCCGTGGAGTCCGATGCACCCCCACAGAGATCCCTGGTCGAGGCGGCGTTGTGCAGCCAACGTCAACCCCAGCAGGAACAGACCCACCAGCAGGCCCAGCATCGGCCAGATCCCCAGGTTGAATCGGGTGTGGACCAGGCTGAAGATCAGTGCCTGGGCCAGCACCGCACGCCTGGGGCCGATCAGAAGGCTGAGTTCACCCCACAACCAGCCTCGGAAGAGAAGCTCTTCGGCAAGTCCGACTCCAAGACAGAGCAGCAGCGCGTTGAGCAGTTCAGGCGCGCCCAGTTCGCCCAGCCAGTAGGCCCAGTTGCTGGCCAGACTGATCAGGCTAATCAGTCCCAGAAGCGCGGCGGCCCAGCCGAGACCAGCCAGGAAAGGATGTCGACCGGACCTTCCGACGTTGACCAGGCCGAGTTCCTTCCAGGGGTGGCGTGTTCCCCAGCGCACCCGCACCCAGCTGGGAAGGAGCAGGAGGAAGAGCAGCAGGCTGATCACCGTTCCGCTCAGGTCGCGGTCTGCGCTCGACAGGCCTGGCACAAGGCGGCTCACCGGTTGCATCACAAGCCAGCCCAGCCCGTAGAGCAGGGGTATGAGGGTGAGCGTCGGGATCCAACGCAAGCGCTGCGTCAGCCAGGCTGTCCAAAGGGGGTGGAAGCGTTGACGGGATGGCGCAGACATGGGCAAAAGCCTCGCAGGCCTGATCGCAGCGGCGTCAGTTTTCGGGTTCGAGGGTGCTGGTGAGACCTTTGGTCTTGAGGGTTTCGCAGTAGAACTCAGCTGGTTCGAGATCACACACGATCACGAGGCCGACACCGGTGTTATGGGCCTCCAGCATCACCGCCATCGCGTCCTGCTCGCTCAGCTGGGGCACGACCTGCTGCAGGGTCACCACCACATATTCCATGGCGTTGACGGGGTCGTTGTGCAGCAGCACCTTGTAACGCGGCGAGCGCTTCCTGACGGTCTCAGTCTGTTTGTCGAGAACGGCTGCACCGCCCGGGCTTGAGGAACTCACGGCCATGGCGACGACATTTGGTCTTGGTCAATCTAAATGGGAGGCCCGGGGCAGGGGGCCTCCAGGTCGCGCAGGGACCTCTTCAGAGGGCCCTGATCCGGCGCATCGCCTCATCCACATTCGCCCGGCTGTTGAATGCCGACAGGCGGAAGTAGCCCTCTCCGGCGGCCCCGAAGCCGCTACCCGGGGTGCCCACGACGTGGGCTTTGTTGAGCAGGTGGTCGAAGAACCCCCAGGAATCCATCCCGCTGGGGGTTTTCAGCCAGACATAGGGAGCGTGTTCTCCGCCGTGCACTTCAATCCCAGCGGCGCTCAGTTCGCGGCGGATGATCGCAGCGTTCTCCATATAGAAGCTCACCAGCGCCCTGATCTCCTGCTGGCCCTGATCGGAATACACCGCCTCGGCACCGCGCTGGATGATGTAGCTGACGCCATTGAACTTGGTGCTCTGGCGACGGTTCCACAGCCCCCAGAGTTCCACCTCGGAACCGTCGTCGGCTTTGCCTTTCAGGCTTTTGGGCACCACGGTGAGCGCACACCGCGTGCCGGTGAATCCGGCGTTCTTGGAGAACGAACGGAATTCGATCGCGCAGTCGCGGGCTCCGTCGATCTCGTAGATCGAGTGGGGGAGTTCCGGATCCTGGATGAAGGCCTCGTAGGCGGCATCGAACAGGATCAGAGATCCGTTGGCCCTGGCGTAATCCACCCAGGCCTTGAGCTGCGCCTTGGTGGCCACAGCCCCGGTGGGATTGTTGGGGAAGCACAGGTAGATCAGATCCACTGGTTCACTCGGGATCTGAGCTGTGAAGCCGTTCTCGGCGCTGATCGGCAAGTAACTGAGGCCGCCGTAACGGCCGTTCTCCCCGGCGTCGCCGGTGCGGCCCGTCATCACGTTGCTGTCGACGTACACCGGGTAGACCGGATCGGTGACGGCAATTCGGTTGCCACCGCCCAGGATGTCGAGAATATTGCTGCTGTCGCACTTGGATCCATCGGAGACGAAGATCTCGTCTGCGCTGATCTCGCAGCCTCGTGCCTGGAAATCGTGCTTGGCGATGGCGTCGCGCAACCACCCGTAGCCCTGCTCAGGGCCATAGCCGTGGAACCCGTCTGCTGTTCCCATCTCGTCCACGGCGGCCTTCATGGCGTTGCGGCAAGCCAGGGGCAGGGGTTCGGTCACATCCCCGATCCCAAGACGGATGAGGGCAGCCTCGGGATTCGCCTCACTGAAGGCCTTGACCCGCCTGGCGATCTCAGGAAAGAGATAGCCGGCCTTGAGTTTGAGGTAGTTGCTGTTGACCTGAACCACGAAAAAGGGGATGGCGTCCCCGCATCCTGCTATGCGGCGCGACTGATCGTCGGCTCAAGGCCGGTTTCTACGATGGGGCCATCGCTCCGCTGAGCCATGACCGTTGCGTGCCCGAGTCTGGAGCCGGTCGATTTCGACAGCCTGGTGAATGAAGGCATCAATCGACCGGCCCGTTACATGGGGCATGAGCTCGGCGTTGAACCGCGCGACTGGTCGACGGCCCGTGTGCGCTGGGCCCTCACCTATCCGGAGATTTACGAGGTCGGGTCGAGCAATCTCGGTCACATCATTCTTTATTCGATCCTGAACGCCGTCCCTGGCCAGTTGTGTGACAGGGCCTATCTCCCGGCTGCAGACCTTGCCACGCGCCTGCGCGAGCGCAATCAGCCACTGTTTGCCGTTGAGAGCCGGCGCCCTTTGCCAGCATTCGACATCCTTGGATTCAGTCTCAGCTACGAGCTCGGGGCGACCAACATCCTCGAGATGCTCGATCTCGCTGGGGTTCCACTGCGGGCCTGTGATCGGGGTGACCGACCGCTCAGCGACCCGCAATCGCCGCCACTGATCTTCGCTGGCGGACCAACGGCCACCAGCAACCCCGAGCCCTACGCCGCCTTCTTTGATTTCATCGCTCTCGGGGATGGGGAGGAGCTGCTGCCCGAGATCGGTCTTGTGGTCGCTGAAGCCAAGGCCGCGGGTTGGTCCCGTTCCCGTCTGCTGCAGGATCTGGCCCACGTGCCCGGTGTGTACGTGCCGTCCCTGTATGCCCCTGGTGTTGACGGGGTGACGGTTGAGTCTCTTCACCCTGAGCTGCCGCCCCGCCCCTTGCGACGTGTGGCGACGCCGATGCCCCACTACGCCATGGGTCTGGTGCCCCATGTGGAGACGGTGCATGACCGGCTCACGGTTGAAATCCGACGGGGCTGCACGCGGGGATGCCGTTTCTGTCAGCCGGGGATGCTGACCCGCCCGGCCAGGGATGTGGAGCCTGAGGCCGTGATTGAGGCGGTGGAAACCGGCATGAAGCGGACTGGTTACAGCGACTTCTCGCTCCTGTCGCTCAGCTGCAGTGACTATCTGGCTCTGCCGGCTGTCGGGGTCGAGCTTCGCAACCGACTTGCGGATCAGAACGTCACCCTGCAGCTCCCCAGCCAGCGGGTGGATCGCTTTGATGACGACATCGCCCACATTCTCGGGGGAGGTCGCCAGGCGGGCCTGACGTTCGCGCCGGAGGCCGGAACCCAGCGTCTCCGCGACATCGTCAACAAGGGTCTGACCGATGAGGACCTGCTGAACGGGATCCGCACTGCGATGCAGAACGGTTACCGCAAGGTGAAGCTCTATTTCATGATCGGTTTGCCGGGAGAAACCGATGCCGATGTCCTCGGCATCGCCGAAACCTGCGCAATGCTCCAGCAACGCTGCCGTGATCTCGGCCGTCTGAAGCTCAACATCACGATCAGTAATTTCACGCCCAAGCCCCATACCCCGTTCCAGTGGCACAGCGTGTCGACCGCTGAGTTCGCGCGCCGTCAGGAGCTGCTTCGTCAGGCCGGCCGTGCCCTTCGAGGCGTGCGCTTCAACTTCACGGATGTGAGGCTCTCGGCGATGGAGGACTTCGTAGGCCGTGGAGATCGCCGACTGGCTCCGGTCATCGAGGCGGCCTGGCGCGCCGGTGCTGGGATGGATGCCTGGTTCGAGGCCCTCGATCGCACCTACAGCGCCTGGACCGATGCGATCGCCTCGGCCGGACTGGAAGGCCGTTACCGCCAGCTTGAACTCGGTGGTTGGGGGGCTGCCAATGCGCTGAGCGCTGAAGACCTGACCTCGTTCTGCTCCCAACCCCTCCCCTGGGATCACATCGACACCGGCATCGACAAAGCCTGGCTTGCGGAGGATCTTCAGCGCGCCCTCGCCGCCGCCGTCGTACCGGACTGTTCGTTCGATGGCTGCAGCAGTTGTGGCGTGTGCGGGCCGGACCTCGGACACAACGTGGTCGTTCCACCTCCTGACATTCCTGACCAGGTGCCAGGGAAGGCTCCCCCAAGCGAGCGGGTCTGTCGGCTGCGTTTTCAGTTCAGCAAAACGGGCGCCATGGCGTTGCTCAGCCATCTGGATGTCGTGCGGATGCTGGAACGGTCCCTGCGGCGTTCAGGCCTTCCTGTCAGTTTCACCGGCGGTTTTCACCCGCTGCCCCGCCTGCAGCTGGCTCTCGCCCTGCCGCTCGGCGTGGCTGCCCATGGTGAATGGATGGATCTGGAATTTCTGGAGGCCGTGGATCCCGCGGAGGCCTTGCGCATCTGGCAGGCCACACTCCCCGATGCGTTCCGCCTGTTGTCGGCCAGGGAGGTGGCTGTCTCGGAACCGAGCCTGTCGCAGCATCTGGCGTCGGCTCGATGGCAGTTCCATCTGTCGCCGGCAGACCCGTTAGAAGCAGAAGCCGCATCGTCCTTCCCCGCGTCCCTCAGGCAGGCGTGCCAGGCCCTGTTCGATGCAGACACTCTGATCTGGCGGGATACCGACAAGAAGGGCAGGCCCCGTGAGCGTGATTGCAGGCCCTTTCTCCTGTCACTGGACCTGGGCCCTGCCCCGAGCGGTCCGGATGCCGCAGCGCCGATGGCCGTGCAACTCCATGCCCAGATTGATGCCATGGGACGCAGCCTCAAGCCTTCCCAGATTCACCACTGGATCCAGGAGCAGCTCGGGATGACTCTTGCCATGGCCAGGGTGGAACGCACGGCGTTGCTGCTTCAGTGATGCCAAAGACCCCGGTGCTAAGTTGACTTCAAGACGAAAGGCTTTGGGCATTTGCGCCACTGCCGCGTCCCGGTCTTTCATTTCTCAGATCCTGCGGAACGAGAGGCCATCGCCTCCGGCCCTCCGACCTGACCGTGTCGGCGCCGAGTGCAGATCAAAGGAGTTTCGACTCCGCTCTCTTCCATAGCTTCGGCTCCAAATCTTTCTTCAAACCCCGGGTCTTGGTCATGGGCCAATCCCCGGGACATGCCCGGATGCGGGCGATCTCTGAACCTTTCCATGCCCCAGCAGATTGTCATCGCCGAGCAGCTGCGGATCGCCGCGGTGCTCTCAGATGAACGGGTTGATGAATTAATCGTTGCCCAGGGTCGTTATCAGATCGGCGATGTCTATCTCGGCACGGTCGAGAACGTGCTCCCAGGCATTGATGCTGCTTTCGTCAACATCGGCGAGAGTGAAAAAAACGGGTTTATCCACGTCACCGATCTCGGGCCTCTCCGCCTGAAGAAGGGTTCAGCCGGGATCACCGAACTGCTCGAACCCCGCCAGAAAGTGCTGGTTCAGGTGATGAAGGAGCCGACAGGCACCAAGGGGCCTCGCCTCACTGGCAACCTGGCGCTCCCAGGCCGTTACCTGGTGCTTCAGCCCAGTGGTCAGGGGGTCAACATCTCCCGTCGAATCTCGGCGGAGGGCGAGCGCAACAGATTGCGAGCGCTGGGGGTGCTGGTCAAGCCCCCCGGTGCCGGCCTGCTGATCCGCACGGAAGCCGAAGGCATCAGTGAGGAGCTTCTGATCGATGATCTCGAATCGCTGCTCCGTCAGTGGGAGGCGATTCAGAAGGCTGCGGAATCGGCGGTGCCGCCGGTTCTGCTCAACCGGGATGAGGATTTCATTCACCGCATCCTCCGTGACCATGCCGGTCCTGAGCTGGCTCGGGTTGTGCTTGACGATGCGACCGCGGTGGAGCGGGTCGCGTCCTTCCTGAGTCAGGACGGCGGTGATGTTCTGGTCGAGGCCCATCCCGAGCCTGCCGAGCTTCTGGAGCATTACAAGATCAACGCGGCCATCCGCGATGCCCTCAAGCCGCGTGTTGATCTCCCCTCCGGCGGTTACGTGATCATCGAGCCCACCGAAGCGCTCACGGTGATCGATGTGAACTCCGGCTCCTTCACTCGCTCAGCGAATGCGCGGGAAACGGTGCTCTGGACCAACTGCGAAGCGGCGGTTGAGATCGCCCGTCAGCTCAAGCTGCGCAATATCGGTGGGGTGATCATTGTCGACTTCATCGACATGGATTCACGCCGGGATCAGCTGCAACTGCTGGAGCACTTCACGGCAGCGATCCGTGATGACGCGGCCCGTCCTCAGATTGCCCAGCTCTCCGAGCTCGGCCTGGTGGAGCTCACCCGCAAACGCCAGGGTCAGAACATCTACGAACTGTTCGGTCGCGCCTGTCCGAGTTGCGGAGGGCTTGGTCATGTGGCTGTGCTGCCTGGCAAGGACCAGATGCAGCCGCTGGCCACAGCCACGGGACTGGTGCGGACCGCTGCATCAGCCCGCGCTGAAGCGACGTCATCGCCGGCGGAGGGAGGGCGCCGGCGTCGGGGTGGCCGCGGCCGTGTCGCCGCCCAGGCCGTCATCACCGCCGATGAGCGTGTGGAGTCGCCGACTCAGGCCGTTGAGGACACAGCGGTCGTTGCCAGCTCCAGTGGCGCTGCCACTGAGCCGTCCCCCCGGCGCCCCGAGCCTGAACTGGTGGCTGTGTCGATGACGGATGAGCAGGAGCAGGTGTTCGGCTGGCTTGGATTGAGTCCCGCACTCCTGCTCGAGTCGCCCCCCGAGGCCGACAACGTCATGGTGCGGGTCGTGCGCCCCGGCGAGAGTGAGGAGCAGGTGCTTGAGGAAGCCCGGCAGCAGATCGCTGCCAGTGCCGGTCGGCGGAGACGCCGTGGTGGACGCGGTGGACGGGGCTCTGGCCGTTCTGGATCCGGTGGCGATACCCCCTCCAAGGCCACACCAGCGGTGGAGGAAACTCCCTCCGCTCCTCTTCTGGTCGAGATCACCCCGCTGGAGGCCACGCTCTCCTCGCCCCCTGAGCAATCGCTGACCATCACTCCAGAGCCCATCACCCCAG
>WTHL01000203.1 GCA_011523155.1 Synechococcus sp. PL34863bin_39
GCTCATACTGATGGGCCACCTGAAGCAGTTTCGACTCCTCGAGCACATTGCTGATCAGCTGAACACCGATCGGAAGCCCCGCCTGGTCGAAACCGCAGGGGACACTGATGGCAGGCAGGCCTGCCAGGTTCGCAGGAATGGTGAGGAGGTCGGCCAGGTACATCGCCAGAGGGTCATCGGCGTGGGCCCCATTGCGGAAGGAGGTTGTCGGCGCCGTCGGGGTCAGCAGAACATCGACGGACTGGTAGGCCGCATCAAAATCCCGACGAATCAGGGTGCGGACCTGCTGGGCTTTCTTGTAGTAGGCGTCCACGTAGCCGGCCGACAGTGCGTAGGTGCCGATCAGGATGCGCCGCTGGACTTCGCTGCCGAAGGCTTCGGCCCGGCTGCGGGCTGTCATGACGGCCAGACTCTCGGCGTCTTCGGCTCTGTAGCCGTATTTGACACCGTCATAACGGGCGAGATTGGCCGAGGCTTCCGAGGGTGCGATGACGTAGTACGTGGCGATGCCATCGGTGAAACGGGGGCAGCTGACATCCACCAGCTCCGCACCCAGTGACTGGAGCTGCTGGGCTGCTGCCATCACGGACGCCTTGACCTGGGGGTCAAGGCCCTCCTGCTCAAAGCACTCGCGGACCAGACCGACCTTCAGCCCTTTGATCGGCTTGCCCAGATCCGCGCTGTAGTCGGGCACCGGGGCCTTGAGGGAAGTGGAGTCCCGCGGATCGTGGCCTGCCATGACCTGCAGCAGGGCCGCCGCGTCCGCAACGTTGGATGTGAATGGCCCCACCTGATCGAGGGAGCTGGCAAAGGCGACGAGGCCATAGCGGCTGATGCGGCCATAGGTGGGTTTCAGACCGACCACGCCACAGAACGACGCCGGCTGACGGATGGAGCCACCGGTGTCGGACCCCAGGGCCGCCATGCACTCACCGGCCGCCACAGCCGCAGCGCTGCCGCCAGAGCTGCCGCCGGGGACATGGTCGAGATTCCAGGGATTGGCCGTCGGTCCGAAGGCCGAGGTTTCCGTGGATCCGCCCATGGCGAATTCGTCGAGATTGGTTTTGCCGAGCAGGACGGCACCGGCATCCCAGAGCTTGCCGGTCACGGTGGACTCGTAGGGAGGGACGAAACCCTCGAGCATGCGACTGGCGCAGGTGGTGGTGACGCCCTTGGTGCAGAGGTTGTCCTTGATCGCCAGAGGCACCCCGGCCAGGGGCGGCAGATCCTCGCCTGCAGAGCGGGCAGCATCGATCCGATCGGCATCGGAACGGGCACGCTCAGCGGTGACCTCCAGGTAGGCATGAAGGCTCGGTTCTGCAGTCTCAATACGACTGAGGTGATGGTCCGTGAGTTCACGGGCTGACACCTCACCGCTCTCCAGCTGCTGACGCCACTCGGCGATCGCCATCGATCGAGACTGCTACACAGATGCGACGCTATCAGCCCTGGTCAGCGCTGATAGTGAACGGTTCGCGGCGACGGCAGCGCAGCGCCGTGTGGCTGAGGCCACCAGGTGACTCGGAGGACAACTCGGCAAGGAAAGCCGGGAGGGCAGTCTCCAGGCTTTTCCTGGTGACGAATGGACCAAACCAGTAGGTGACATCAGGCGCCTGGGTTTCCACCCGGGACCACCAGGCCAATCCAAGACCGTTGGCGAGGCTGCGCAGCGGTCTGATCATGGGGCCCATCAATCAAGCAAGCACGGTGAAGTCAATTGTGCCGTGGTTGTCAGCGACCTGCCCGGAAAAACGCCCCCTTGGACACGGCTCAGAGCTCAACACTGGTGCTGAATGGAGCCTGCGGATCCGCCGGGAACCCCGAGGTCTGGTCGTCGGAGATCGGTTTGTCCGCGATCGGCTCGTCCGAGGTCTGATCCTGCAGCTGCGGATCGCGCTCAAGCGCGATCTCCAGGGAATCTGCTGCGGGAGGAGTGGGATGGGGTGGTTCCATCGTGAGCGCAGATTCCGCCACTGGATCCGAAGACTCGGCAGGAGCAGCAACGCCGTCATCCCCCATCGGACTGGAAGGACAGCGGGGACGCACGATCGGAGGCGACGGCGCCTGACCCTTGAGATCCTTCATCCAGCCGCGTCGAGCCACTTCGTAGAGGCACATCGCAGTTGCAACGGAGGCATTGAGGCTGGGCGTGACACCACGCAACGGAATCCTGATGAGCTGATCGCAGTGACGTCGCGTCAGGAGAGACAGCCCCTGGCCCTCGGACCCAGTGACCACAACCAGGGGACCCTCCAGGTCCGCTTCAGCCAGGGTCACATCGCCTTCCCCGGCCAGACCGACAACCCGGTATCCAGCGTCCTTGAGGGTTTCGAGGGAACGGTTGAGATTGACCACCCTGGCCACAGGAAGGTGCTCCAGGGCTCCAGCTGCAACTTTGGCCACAGAGCCGGTGAGACCGGCACTGCGGCGCTGGGGGAGCACAACACCGTGGGCTCCGAGAGCCTCAGCGGAACGGACAACGGCACCCAGGTTGTGGGGATCCGTCACACCATCGAGAGCCAGCAGGAGGGGCGGTTCGCCAAGCGCAGCACAGCCCTCCACAAGGGAAGGAAGATCGAGGGTGTCCGCTGAAGCGGTCTGCAGCGCGATGCCCTGATGGACAGCACCACCAGTGAGCTGCCCAAGCCGCGCCCAGGTCACCTCTTCCACCAGGACGCCGGAGGCCTTGGCATCACGAAGCAGCTGAAGGAACTTGGGCGAACTGCGCACCTCCGCCGTGCACCAGACCCTGTGAATGGGTCGACCGGTCTCCAAGGCCGCCTGGGTGGCATGCCGACCCCAGAGCATGTCATCGGGCTGCTGATCAACGGAGTGCGAGAGCTCCTCACCCTGAACGCGGTCCTGCTCGGGAGCACGTCGGCTCTCCTCACGGTTCCAGCCACCACGTCGCGGACCGGACCGCGTCTCATGGCGGAAGGAGCGTCCCCGCTCGGGACTGGACGAGAACCGTGATCCACCACGCCCGAAGCGATCGCCCGGCGTGCGATCCCCTGAAGCGCGATCAGCCGTGAAACGGTCATTGCCGTATCGGTCTCCACGATCCTGACGACTTCGACGATCGAACTGGTCTTTGCGATCAAAGCGGTCTTGGCGATCGAACCGATCCTTTCGATCGAAACGCTCGTTGCGATCTCCCCGTTCGTCCCGATTGAACCGCCCCCTGGCGGGAAAGCGTTCGCTGCCGGACGCGCGGTCGCCACGCCCTGCACCGGAGCGGCGATCAAAACGGTCATCCCGACGGTCATCCCGATTGAAACGCGGACTCCGCTCAGGTCGATCGCCACCGGAGAAGCGGTCCGTACGCGGTGAGCGACTACCGCCCTGCGATGCTCCGTCGCGGTCGAAACGACGCTCCCGATCGGGCTTGCCCCGGGAAGGACGACCACCGCCGTAGGGACGCCCCTCCCCCTGGGATCGTCCGCCGCCATAGGGACGACCACCTCCCTTGAAGGGACGCTCACCCGAGGGACGGCGATCAGAACGGAAACTCATGGCGGAACGAGGAGCTATGACAGGTCGTTTTCGGGCTCCTCCAGACGATCCAGAAGTTCGGCAAGCCGCGCAGGATCCTGCAAAAAGAGCCAGCCAACCATTGTCTCAAATCCCGTGGCCCTGCCATAGACGGAGGCCTCCCCTCGTCGCGGCCCGCGACCAGCTCGATTCCGGCCGCGCCGAACGAGATCCCTCTCCTGATCCGAGAGAAAGGGATCCAGGCGATTGAGAACCTCAGACTGCCCATCGGCCTTGACCTCTGCGACCACAGACCTGTGCAGATCATCGGAGCGACCTGGCCTGCGGCAATGGCGCAGTCGCTGATGCAGCTCCCAGACCGCATCTCCGAGCCATGCCAGCTGGAGAGGGCCGAGATCATCGGCACCACCCAGGCCTTGCAGGGAATGGATCCAGTTGGTCAAGCCGCCAGCTGATTGAGAGCGCTCTCCAGGTCTGGCACAAGATGGAGAAAGGCTTCCAGGCGCACCAGTTTCACGGTCTGACCGACACGGGCATTCCCGACCACAAGAAAGCTGCGTTTGGCGTCGTTGCAGAGCTTGGCCACCTGCACCATCGCGCCCAGGCCAGATGAATCGAGAAAGTCAATCTTGCTGAGGTCGAACACCACCGACGAGGCGTTGGCGTTGAGAACGTCTGAGACGTAAGTCAGAAATTGTTTCTCGGAATAGGCATCAAGTTGACCTGTGAAGTGGAACAACAAACAGTTGTCACGCTGTTCAAAACCACCCCGCAGAGACACCGTGAGTCGCTGAAGTTCAGTGATGGAACCAAGCCCTCCTCAGGCATGTTGTGCCGAAGTGTAGGGAGGCTGGACCGGGCGGACCACAATCAGCGACGTTCTGCCATCAAGGTCACAAAACGACCGAAATGATGATCAGCATCGTGAGGTCCAGGACTGGCTTCAGGGTGGTACTGGACTCCGAAGAGTGGCTGCTGGCGATGGGCCATGGCCGCAACCGTGCGGTCGTTCAGATTGAGATGGGTGACCTCCACGGCATCTGGGAGGGAGTTGGCGTCGAGGGCGAACCCGTGGTTCTGGCTGGTGATCTCAACCTGACCTGTTGTTCCGCACGGGTGATTGAGACCGCGATGGCCGAAATCAAGTTTGAAGGTTGAACCGCCCAGGGCAAGACCAAGGATCTGATGACCAAGGCAGATGCCGAACAGTGGCAGGGTCTGGTGGGCCACCAGATCTTTCGCCAGAGCGATACCACCGGTGACGGCGGACGGATCGCCGGGGCCGTTGGAGAGGAACACCCCCTCAGGCTGATGGGCCAGCACAGTCTCAAGACTGCTGGAGGCAGGCAGCACCGTGACCTCGCAACCGTGGCCGACCAGGCGGTCGAGGATTGCCCGCTTGATGCCGAAATCGATGGCGACAACCTTGTAGGGACGTTCCGGGCGTGGCTGAATCCTCTGATCAAAGGGTGCTGCACAGGGCTTGGACCAGGTGTAGGGCTCGGTGGTGCTGACTTTGTCCGCCAGGTTGAGACCCTGCATGGAGGGGGCGGTCTGAAGCTCCCTGAACAACTCCTGAGGGGAGCGGCCATCGGAGCTGATCACCCCGTTCATGGCGCCGGAATCGCGCAGATGACGCACCAGCGCCCGGGTGTCGATTCCCTGGATCCCCACGACGCCATGGGCCTCGAGCCAGGTGTCCAGGGTCTGCTGGCAACGCCAGTTACTCGGCAGAGGCGCCAGTTGCCTGGCGATCAGACCGCGGGCATGGGGACGATCCGCCTCCTGATCTTCCGGGTTGACCCCGGTGTTGCCGAGCTCGGGGTAGGTGAAGGTGACCAATTGACCGGAGTAGCTCGGATCAGTGAGAACTTCCTGATACCCGGTCATCCCGGTGTTGAAGACAACCTCTCCCACCACAGTGCCCCGGCTGCCGCAGGCGAGACCGTCGAACACAGTTCCGTCGGCGAGAACCAGCACCGCAGGGGCGGATGTGGTGGTGGAGGTCATGGTCAAGCCAGCCGTGTGGACGTGGAACGTTTCTTCATTGTGAATCCCCGCCCGCCAGGGCCCTGCTCAGGCTGTTGAGGCGCTCCCAGGGCAGCCCCTGGGCAAGGCAGTGGAGCGCCCTTTCAGCACCAGTCTTCAGATCGGATTCCAGACCTGCGACCCAGAGCACCAGAGCGGTGTTGAAGGCAACGGCGTGCTGCTGGGCCACGGTGCCCTGACCCTGGAGAAGATTGCGGAGAATGGCCTGGTTCAGCGTCAGATCACCCCCCCGAAGCGCCTCCAGGGGGGCCTCCGTCAAGCCCAGATCCCGGGGTGAGAGGACGTCGTGACGCAGTTCACCGTTTTCGAGGATGCGCACGGCATTGGGACCAGCCAGCGACGCCTCGTCGAGGCCACCGGCACCGTGCACGACCACAGCCCGTTGTTGTCCAAGCCGCTGCAGGGCTTCAGCCATCGGATCAAGCAGGTCCGCCTTGGCAACCCCCAGCACCTGACCATTGGGCCGGAGAGGGTTCACCAGAGGTCCCAGCAGATTGAACACGGTGCGAACACCGAGGCTTCGGCGCAGGGGCGCGAGGTTAACGAGGGCCGGGTGCCAGGCAGGCGCGAACAGAAAGGTGACCCTGGTCTCAGGCAGCACATCAACCACCGTGCTCGCAGGGGCATTGAGCTGAAGACCCAGGCCTTCGAGCACATCGGCTGACCCAACCTTGCCGCTGGCACTGCGGTTGCCATGCTTCGCCACCACCGCACCGCAGGCAGCCGCCGTGAAGGCGACGGCTGTGGAGATGTTGAACGTGTCGGCCCCATCGCCGCCGGTTCCGCAGGTATCCACCATGAACAGATCCGGTCGCGCCGAGGGAAGCGGACAGGCCGTTTGAAGCACCTTCGCCATCGCCGCCAGCTCGGTGCCCGTGACGCATCGCGTCCTCAACGCCGCCAGAAATGCCCCGGTCTGCACTGGCGTGAGCGTTTCGGCAAGCCAGGCCTCCATCAGGGCCGTCGCCTCTTCCTCACGCAGCACTCCACCCGCAAGGAGGTGATCCAGAAGGTGGGACCAGGCAACTGTGGGCTGTGACATCGGCGGGCAAAAAAAACCCCGGGTGCTGATCTGCACGCCGGGCCTGGGGATGGGGACTCGATCAATATCCCGCAGAACACCCGCCCTGACCAGACGACTTGTGGGGATTGGTTCAGGGCTGGGCTCTCCTGCTCCTCCCTGCCCCAACAGACCTGTGCCTAGGTTGATTGCTGCGTTCAGCCCTGGATGGCCGCCTTCCGCCTCGATCTGATCGGTCGTTATCTACGGCCGCATCGCCGCACGGTGTGTCTGGGGGCTGTTGCCCTGGTGATCGTGAACATGCTGAGCGTGACGATCCCGCTGGAGGTTCGGCGTGTGATCGACGATCTCCAGGGTGGTTTCGCCTTCGACGACGTGCTGCGCCAGGCCCTCTGGATCGTGGTGCTGGCCAGCACGATGGGGATCGTGCGGTTGATCTCGCGACAACTGGTGTTCGGCGTGGGCCGTCAGGTCGAAGTGGAGCTCCGCCAGAATTTGTTTGACCACATGCTGCTGCAGGACCCTGGCTGGGTTCAGGACACCGGCAGCGGCGAGGTGATCAGCCGCGCAACCAGTGATGTTGAAAACGTTCGTCGCCTGCTTGGCTTCGCCGTTCTCAGCCTGACCAACACAATCCTTGCGTACGCCTTCACGCTTCCGGCGATGCTGGCGATCGATCCGTGGCTGACCCTTGCAGCCATCGCGCTCTACCCGGTGATGCTCGGAACGGTGCGGTTGTTCGGCGGACGGATGATGCGTCAGCAACGCAGGCAGCAGGAACAACTGGCCGGGCTCAGCGACCTGATTCAGGAAGATCTCTCCGGGATAGCAGGCATCAAGAACTAAGGGGAGGGAGGCCAGGA
>WTHL01000075.1 GCA_011523155.1 Synechococcus sp. PL34863bin_39
GCCGGACGATTCCGTGGGGTGGTCTGCATCGCAGCCGGCGGCGGGATCTACCAGCCACGCGCCTTCAGGACACTGCGACGCGGAGGTCGCTGGGCCGTCAACCTCCGCCCTCCATTACCCCTGAAGCTTGGCCCCTTTCAGGCTGAACAGCGGGCGGCACTGGGGTTGCTCACGAACAGCACCTGCCGTGGAGCCGTTCAACAGATTCCAAGACTCGTGGCGGATCTCGCCGTTGAGAGCCTCTGGATCAGCGGGAGCGACGACCGGGTGATGGAGCCGCGCTACGTGCGCCATCTCGCGGGGTACACCCCCCGACACAGCTTTATCTCGATCGACAAGTGCGGACATCTGCCGATGCAGACCCACCCCCAGACGCTCAAGACCACGCTCGAGACCTGGCTGGGAAAGCAGGCCTGAGACCTCAGAGGCTCGCCAACCCCCGTTCCTGAAGTTCAGCCAGTTCGGCATAGAGCCCGCCGAGATCCCTCAACTCCTGGTGGGTGCCCTGCTCGATTAACCGTCCACGACGCAGCACAAGGATGCGGTCTGCAGCCTCCACCGTGGCAAGCCGGTGGGCAATCACCACAGCAGTGCGGCGTGCGAGAAGTCTGTCGAGGTCCCGCTGAAGCGTGGCTTCGGTGGAAGGGTCCATGAAGGCGGTGGCCTCATCCATGACCAGAACAGTCGGGTTGCGGATCGCAACGCGTGCCACTGCCAGAAGCTGACGTTCACCGGAGGACAGGTTGCCGCCACGCTCGCGCAATGTGGTGTCCAGGCCCTGAGGAAGTCGCTTCAGCAGGGGATCAAGCCCCAGATCACGGCAGATGCCCTCGAGACGGGCGTCATCCATCGGAACATCGAGTCGGAGGTTGTCGCCGACGGTGCCGCTGAACAGAAAGGTGTCCTGAAGAACAACACCAAGCTGACGCCGAAGCTCCTGCATCGGCAGGGAGCGGATGTCACGCCCATCCAGAAGGATTCGACCCTGCTGGGGCTCATACAGGCGACAGAGCAGACGGATGACGGTGCTTTTCCCCGATCCCGTCGGACCCACCAGCGCCACATGCTCGCCCGCGGCGATGCGAAAGCTGAGATCGCGCAGGATCGGCTCGTCAGGCCGATAGGCGAACGTGACGTTCTCAAAGATCACCTCGCCACGAGGATCCCTGGCTGTAGCCAGCGCCCTGGACTCAGTGGCGGATGGCGAAGCCTGGCGGTCGGTGATCTCCAGGGGCTCTTCAAGGAGTTCACCGATCCGTTCGACGGCGGTGAGTCCCCCCTGGATCTGGGTGAAGCGTTCCGCGAGCTGCCGCAGCGGGTCGAAAAGCTTCTGGGAATAGAGGATGAAGGTGGTGAGGGTTCCGAGACCCATGGCACCAGCGGTGACCATCCAACCGCCGAGGGCAAGGACCATGGCCACGGCACCGAGCGCCACCCATTCGATGAAGGCCGAGATGCTGCTGTCGAAGAAGATCGTTCCATTCACAGCCCTGCGGTAAGCAAGCCCTGTGGTGTTGAAGCGGTCACCATTGACGGCTTCACGGCGGAACATCTGAACCACCTCCAGCCCCTGCAGGTTCTCCTGAAAGTCAGCGTTGAGCTGGGACAGCTCCTCCCTCACCCGATAGTTGGCTTTGCGATAACGACGCTGAAGCCAGAGGATGACCAGCGTCACGGGAATCTGCACGACCAGCAGCAGCACGCCGAGGCGCCACTCCACAAGAAGCATCGTCACAGCAATCACGGACAGGCTGACCAGGTCGCCGAGAACCCCGACTGCACCGCTGCCGAAGACCTCGGCAAGGGCGTCGACATCACTGGTGAGCCGCGTCAGGAGCTTGCCGACGGGCATGCGGTCATGGAACCGGACAGACAGATTGATCGCATGGGCAAACAGATCCTCGCGAATGCGCGCCGTCAGCCGTTGACCGACTGCCTGGATGTTGAAGAGCTGAATTCCCTGAAGGGCCAGCCGCAGGAACACTGAGAACAGCAGCACAGTGACGATCAGATTGAGCGCCACGGGCGTCTCTAGCCCCTGAAAGACAGGAAGCACGGATTCCTTTGTGTCACCACCGACGCGCCGCAGGACGGCAATGGCCTGCCCGACCAGCAGGGGCTGGATGGCTCCCGCAAGGGCGAGAGGCACCAGGAGCACCAGGGTCAGGGACAGACGACGTCGGTCACGACTGAGATAGCGCCCCAGTCGCTTGACCCTCTGCAGATCGGATCCCGCCATCAGGCGCTCACCACAGGCACCGGCGTGGCCAGGCGCATCGCATCGACAATCTCCCGCAGCTCACCGTTGTCGAGACGCATCGCCAGGGGATGGCCCACCAGCCGCGCTGTGGTGTGAAACAGATCCTCGATCGCGACAAGGCCGTTGTCGCGAAGGGTGCGACCTGTGGCCACAAGATCGACGATGGCCTCAGCAATCCCTGTGATCGGCCCCAGCTCCACGGAGCCGGTCAGGTGCACCAGCTCGACAGGAAGATCGAGGTCATCGAAGTAGTCCCGAGCACAACGGGTGAACTTGCTGGCAACCCTGCAGTGGGGTGGAAGGTCCGACGCCCTGCGGTAACCGCTGCTTTCCTTGACGGCGACGGACATCCGGCAACCTCCGAACTGGAGGTCAACAAGCTGGGCGACAGGCATCTGGTGCTCTCTGAGCACGTCGTAGCCGACAACACCGAGCTGGGCCTGGCCGTAGGCGACATAAACAGGCACATCCCCATTGCGAACGAGCAGAGCCCTGGCTCTGCCGCAGCGGGACGGCACCATCAGCTGGCGGTTGTCAGGGTCAAGAACCGCTGAGAAATCAAGACCGGCTGCCGTGAAACGCGCCACCGAATCCTTCAGCAGCGCCCCTTTGGCCAGAGCGACGGTGATCATGGATTGAAGCTTCGACCTGGACTTTAACGATGCCCCCGACCCCGCCGATCGCCCTGAGGCCTGTCGCGGTCGCCGAGGGCATCCATCAGATCCCCGTCTTGAGCGACAACATCATCTGGATCTGGGTGCGGGCCGGGAAAGCGGTCGTGGTCGATCCCGCCGTGGGTGATCCGGTGATCGCATGGCTGGAGGAACGCGACCTGGACCTGGACGCGGTGCTGCAGACCCATCACCATTCCGACCACATCGGAGGCACTCCAGCGCTGATCAATCGCTGGCCCGATGCCGAGGTGATCGCGGCCGCCGACGATCGGGACCGCATTCCACTGCAGACGATCTCCGTCAGAGGGGGAGATCAGGTCGCACTTCTGGGGCAGATGGTGAGTGTGATCGACGTTCCCGCCCATACGCGCTGTCACATCGCCTTCGTCCTTCCTGCCGGGGATGAATCAAGCGGCGCTGCGGCTCTCTTCTGTGGTGACACGCTGTTCGGGGGCGGCTGCGGCCGGCTGTTCGAAGGCAACGCCGACGACATGCACAGGGCACTGCGAACCCTGGCATCGCTGCCGGAGGACACAGGCGTGCATTGCGCGCATGAATACACCGAAGCGAATCTCCGCTGGGCAGCACAACTGAGACCCGACGACTCCGCCATCAAAAGCCGACTTGAACAGGTCAAAGCGCTGCGTTCCCGAGGTGAAAGCAGCCTGCCCAGCTCCATCGCCCTGGAAAAGCGAACCAATCTTTTCCTGCAGGCTGAGTCGGCCGAAGAACTCGCCGAGCTTCGGAGCCACAAGGATCAGTGGCGCGGATGAGCGCTGGACCTGAGGGCCAGACGCTGGGGGAACAGCAACACGGTTGCATCGTCATGCAGTCGGAGGTTGCAGCGGGTCCCCCTCTGGTGATCCTGCGCGAGGGGAAGACTGATGCGCAGCTGCTGGCCGCCCGCTTCAACGCGATAGAGCCATTCACGGCCCAGAAACTCACGACCCATCACACAGGCCTCTCCCTCAGGGTCCAGCTGCAGCTGGATCGCTCCTGGATCCACCAGCAGAACGGATTCCGGCGCATTGCCGGAAAGGGATGACGGCGGATCAGACGATCTGGCCACCAGGGGGCCCAGCGAGCAGCGCCAGATCGCTCCTCCCACATGCGTCACGGGGATGAGGTTGCCCTGAAGCACGAATCGCCCGACAAAGGGGGTGGCAGGGGATTCCACCAGGACGCGCGGAGAGGCGCATTGATGCAGAACCCCGTCCTGCATCACGGCGACGCGGTCACAGATGGCCAGGGCCTCGGCCGGGTCATGGGTGACCAGAATTCCCGATGTGCCGCAGCGACTGAGCACGGCCGGGAGTTCACTGCGCAGGCGCAGGCGCACCTCCACGTCCAGATTGGAGAACGGCTCGTCCAGCAGAACGACAGCGGGTGCGGGAGCAAGGGCCCGGGCCAGCGCCAGCCTCTGACGCTGGCCGCCTGACAGTTCGTGGGGGTAGCGCTCGATCAGCCTCTCCAGACCGAGGAGTTCAAGCAACCAGGCGGCACGACTGGTGTCCTGCCCACGGCGAAGCCCGAAACAGGTGTTGTCCCAGGCCGTGAGATGGGGGAACAGGGCATAGTCCTGAAAGACCATGCCCACACCGCGACGCTCCGGAGGCAGGCAGCGCTGCGATGTGGCAACGGCGCGACCGTGCATGCACACCTCACCGAGGGAGGGACGCTCGAAACCGGCGATCAACCTCAACAGCGTGGTCTTCCCGCACCCTGATGGCCCCAGAAGCCCGACCAGCTCACCGGGCTGAAGCGCAAGGTCGATGCCCTGAAGGGTCCATTCATCACTCGAGGCCGCGTAGCGATGCCACAACCCGCGGACCTCGACCGGGGGCTCCTTGGAGGCCTCAACCGCGGCGAGCAAGCGGGTGGCAGCTGAATCGTCCGACACTGTCAAAGGAACTGACTCCTCGCCATGAACCCCGAGGGCGATGATGCAGACCCATTTTGCGTGTCAACGATGTCGTCTTCACCGAATCAGGCCGTCACCACCGCATTGGCCCCGGCTCCGGTCGGTCCTTACAACCAGGCTGTGAAGGCGGGCGACTGGCTGTACTGCTCGGGACAGATTCCTCTGGATCCGGCCACTGGAGCGATGGTGGGTGACGGTGATGTGGAAGCGGAGGCACGCCAGGTGCTCAAGAATCTGGCCGCTGTCCTGACGGCCGCGGGCACCGATGCCTCACGTGTTGTGCGCACAACTGTCTTCCTGGCCGACCTGAATGACTTCCAGAAGGTGAATGCGCTTTACGCCGAGATGTTCGGTGACGGCGTCAGTCCTGCCAGGGCCTGTGTGGAGGTTGCAGCGCTGCCGATGGGCGCCAGGGTCGAAATCGACTGTGTCGCTTATCTCGGTTAAAGGGGAAAAAGTCCCGAGACGCCCCGGCGGTTTCATAGGTTGAAAGGTGCGCTGCGAGATTTCATGGCCCAGGCCAAACTCACCATCGGTGAACTCGAAGCGGGTTATCCCCTTTACTGCAAGGCCCTGAGGCGTCTTCTGAAGGAGGGACGCAGCGTCGACGACATCAAGAAAACAGTCTGCTGGGGGCATCTCGAAACCCTCAACCGCTGTCTTCCCAGCCGTTACAAAGCTCCCTCCTATCTGCTGGCGCTGATTCGGCGCGATCTGGAATCTCCCAAAGATTGACCTGAGCAGAGTCAGGTGAGAGGACAGGAGGGATCACGCCCCTCAATTTCACCGTCAAAAACCCTGCTGCAAAGAATGTCTGAGGCCTGAATCGTGATCAGGTCCTCCCGGCTCAAAGGGGCCTCCATGCGCGAGAACAAACGATTGGCCTGTCGCAGGCGCATCCGATCGATGGCATTGCGAATCGAACGGGCATTGGCGAAGAAGGGAAGCTCGCGGCGGCGGCGAATGTAATCAGCAAACGCAAGCTCAGCGGTGGGGTCAAAGCGATAGTTCTGCTGAACGAGAAGTTTCTGAGCAATCTCCCTCAATTCCTGATCGCTGTATTCAGGGAAATCAATGTGGTGAGACACTCTGGATTTGAGACCTGGATTGGATTGATAGAAGAGGTCCATCTCCTTTTTGTAGCCAGCGAAGATCACGACGAAATCGCCTCGCCGCTTCTCCATCTCCTGGAGAAGGATCTCAATCGCCTCGTCGCCATAATCGCGTTCATTTCCAGGCTTGTGGAGGTAATACGCCTCATCAATCAGCAACACCCCACCCTGAGCCCGCTGAATCATCTCCCGCGTCTTGGGAGCGGTATGGCCGACGTACTGACCGACAAGATCGTCACGGGTGACGGCCACAAGATGGCCCTTCCTCAGATAACCAAGGCGGTGAAGAATCTGCGAGATCCTGCTTGCAACAGTGGTTTTGCCCGTTCCTGGATTTCCCGTGAACGACATATGCAGCCCAGGCACGTCGCTCGTGAGGCTGAGGGAGCGACGTGCCTGCTCCACCAGGAGAAGCGCTGCGATTTCGCGGATCCTCGTCTTGACCGGACTCAATCCGACCAGTTCATGCTCCAGCTGGTCCAGAACCTCGGCGACACCTGACTGGTGATAATTGGCCGAAAGATCAATTGAGCAATCCATCAACCGCTGCAGCGAAGGCGTGATCCTCACCCTGCAACAACGCCCCTTCCGTCTCATCCTGGGGTCGCAATGTGATGTTCACATAGGTGCGACCGAAACTGATATCTGGAAAGCGCTGCCTGTCTTCACTGAGCGTCCCGAGACGGTCAAGAAAATCACGGGTGTCGTTGTAGGTCTCGAATTCGAAGCGCCGTTCCAGACGAACCGGACGCTGTCTTTCCTCCCAGTCGTGATTCACGGCCACCAGCTTCAGCACTGAGCCGAACCTAAAGCAACGCCTCCCGGCGACATCCCATCAGGCGACCAGCCCAGGCTGACGCATGCTCGCGGTTGGCCTGCTGTTCAGCAGGATCGGCTGTATCGAGAGGATGGGGCATGGTCCCAGCGATCGCGCCATTGGTGACGCAGAACATGGATTTCTGAAAGCTGACGCAGATCTGAACATGGGCATCAACCTGTCCACGGCCATGGCTGTCGTACCAGCGGCTCAATTCGTCAGGAAGATTCCGGTACATGTCAGACATGCAGAGGCTCGGGGGGATCCCGGCCCCCATGCTTGGGATGGGGTCGGCGTAGAGAGCGCCATAACAGAAACTGCTGATGTCAGGGGCGATCTGTTGCGCCTGGGCGTTGTAAGACACCGTTCCCAGGAATGGCATCCCGCGAAAGAAGACCGCCTCCACGTAGGGAACGGCGACGTCAGTCAGGAAAATCAGGCCCGCTTCGGGAGGAAGAATCCAGATGTCCTCACCGGATTCGTTCACCTTGTAGACGATCGGATTGGCTGCCGCGGTGACAAGACCATCTCGGATGTGATGGACAACATCATTGACGCAGGCGACCTCCCCGATCCTGTATCGGCGAGCAAGGTCGATGAAGATGTCGCTCATCACACGCCAGAACAG
>WTHL01000154.1 GCA_011523155.1 Synechococcus sp. PL34863bin_39
GCTGCAGGCTGCTGCGCTTGCCTTTGGTACCGGCACAGAGCAGGAAAGCTCCCATGCTTGCGGCAAGGCCGACACAGACCGTGTGCACATCCGGTTTGATGTGCTGCATGGTGTCAAAAATCCCAAGACCGTCGTAAACCGATCCACCCGGAGAATTGATGTAGAGATAAATATCCTTCTCAGGATCTTCGGCTTCGAGAAAAAGCAACTGAGCAACGATCCTGTTTGCCGATTCACTGGTCACAGGTTCACCGAGAAAGACGATCCGCTCCCGCAGAAGGCGCGAGTAGATATCAAAGGCCCTTTCACCGCGGCCCGATTCTTCGATCACGATCGGGATCATTCTTCAGTCCTGAGGATGCCGGTAATCCTAACGGCGACTTCAGCGGCGCTAAGGTTTATGACTTCTTGATTGGTGCAAGCACTTGGGTGAGCATCGGACCATTGCTGACAGCAAGCGTGCCTTCCACGCAGCGTTCCCCCACGTGATTCCGTCGCTGTACCGCCGCACAGCCGATGAGTTGCTGGTGGAACTTCATTTGCTGAGCCATCAGAAAGCTTTCACCGTTGATGCCCTGTTCGCCGTCGGTCTGAGGCAGGTCTTTGAGGCATTCACGAAGGGATACCGACCGGAGAGTCATCTCGGCCCCCTGTTCGACGCCTTGTGCAGCTGCAACGGTTTCGATGCAGCTGCTTTGATGACACTGGCAGATACCAGCCAGCAAGCCGTTGAAGGTCACTCTCTCGAAGACGTCCAGGGGTGGCTGGCAGCCAAGGGAGAGGGAGCTCCTCCTGCCCTGGCTTCGGTGCTCGCGCGTGCGGATCAGGGTGATTTCCATTACTCCCGTCTGATGGCCGTTGGTCTGCTGACGCTGCTTGCCAAGGCCAAAGGCGATGACACCAGTGACCCCTCCGAGCTGGCCAAACTTGCCCATGAGTTGAGTGAACCCCTGGGATTGACCAAGGAACGCGTGGAGAAGGACCTGGGTCTCTACACGGGGAATCTCGAGCGGATGGCGCAGGCCGTCGAGCTGATGGAGGAAACCCTTGCCGCTGAACGGCGCAAGCGGGAGCGCAAGTCGGATCAGGATGCAGCTCAGGTTTCGGCGCCCGTTGGGAGCGAGAGCTGACCACTGAACTGGTGCACGGCCCCGCTTCTTGTCACTGGTGACACCAGCGGGGTCAGCGTCAGCCGCAGCGATGAGGCACGCCGGATCTGCAACGGTGTCTGTGCAGGCAGCATTCCAAGCGCGTCCAGAGTTTCAGGGCTGGCCTGCAGACCAAACCATGGTGTTCTTGCCGCTCCCTTCATCGTTGGGATGACATCGTTTGCCGGGGCCAGTCCAAGCCCGAGACTGAGAACCGGGTCCTGATCCTCGGTCTGCAACCACCGCCATCCGCCGACCGGAGTGTCCGAACCTCCTTCGTTGATCAGCCACCCGTCAGCGATCGGATCGGACGGTGTTGTGGTCCATCCGCTCATGCGCAGCTGATCAGCAAGTGTGCTGAGCGAGCGGCGAACTGCATCGCTATCTCCGCCGGTCCAGAGCTGAATCTGCACTCCGGCCTGAAAGGCTTGTGACGGATTGGCCACCAATCGCAACCGGAATGGCATGGCGATCAGACGATCCAGGTCACCGGCGTTGATTCCATACCTGGACGCCAGTGGATTGCGGACCACCTCCCTCGCTGTCAAGGCGGCCACAAGAGCGCGAAACTGCTCCCCCTCCAGAAGCAGAGGCGCAGTCATGGTCGTCTCGCTGGGCGTATCCATCACGCGAGCAGATGCTGGATGGACAACCGCTGCTGTCTCCAGCGGATCCCGGCTGACCCAGCCATACCATCGGAGGGTCTCCGCATCTGAACTGTGGCTGAGGCAGCCATAGCCTGCTTCGGCCAGCAATGGGGCCGCTTCTCCCGCGTAGCGGCCGATCGCCTGCGGGCTCCACTGCAGCGATGGTGAGCGGGAGAGTGCTCTGAGACAGGCAACCTCCACAGCGTTGGGTTGTGGTGGCTCGGGTGAGAGCTGATCAATTCTGGTGAGCAGCTGGCGTCGGGTCAGGGCGTTGGCGCTGACGACAGCCAGATCATTGATCTGTGTGATCTCCAGGGATTCACGGCTGCTGCGTTCGAGAACAGTCCAAGGAATAATGAGATGGGGCTCACCGTCATCGCTCCAGGCCTGCCACCAGAGGCCGTGGCCAAGCCTGGTCCAGAGCTGCGTTGCGATTCTGATCCCGAGACGTTCATGCCAGATCTGGGGCGGTTCACGGCTGGGATCCCCTTGGGATGCCTGCAGAGCCGTGCTTGCAGCGACCAGTGTCTGGAGAGCGCCCCTGCGCGGCGACGTCAGCTCAGGCGAGACGACAAGCATTCCGATCAGGCCACTCCCAAGGAGAACAATCAGGCCGGATGCGGTCCAGAGATGATGAGCGAATGTGCTGTGAAGAGCAGCCTTCAGCGTTGGCCTGAGCCGTTGCGCCGCCTTCGATCGCGCCATTCGATTGTAGAGAGATAAATCACGGACACACTGACGAAGATCAGAAGTGCCGCTGCGGTGATCGCCAGCCCTTGGTTAAGGACTGGCGTCTGCAGGAGTTCGGTCAAGAGATCAGAAGTTGAGGGTTCCGTCTCCGTTGCGGCCCCAGACCACCATGGCGATCGAGAAGCTGAACATGGCGGCCAGGGATGCCCAGGCAAAAGTGAACAGCATTGGAAGTCGCTGAAAGTAGGGTGATCTTAACTAGGGTCCGGCCGCGTATCCAACGGACTGTTGAAACTCATGACAGCGTCGTCACCTGGTGGCTCCACCTTGCTGGAGCGTTCACGCACCACCCAGCGGTATCCGCAGGCGCGCGTGATCGTTCTGAACGATGACGTCAATACGTTTGAGCACGTGGTGAGCTGTCTCTGCAAGATCATCCCCGGCATGGGGTCCGACAAGGCCTGGGGCCTTGCGCACAAAATCGACGGTGAAGGCGCAGCGGAAGTCTGGTGCGGCCCCCTGGAACAGGCTGAGCTGTATCACCAGCAACTCAGCGCCGAGGGACTCACGATGGCGCCCATCGAACGCTGCTGATCTCCGGAATTAACATCACCCGACCAGAAGGGTCCTCGCGGTGACAGTAAGCAAGAAGGTTTTGAAGATCGCGAAGATCGCGGTCTACGCCGCACTCTTCGTTGTTGCTGTTGTCTTTCTCCAGCGCTACGGCATTGCTCCGCTTCAGGAGGCTGTCAAGCAGATGGGATGGTGGGCACCGGTTGGATTGTTCGTTCTCCGTGGCGTCAGCATCATTCTTCCTGCGCTGCCGAGTTCGGTGTATTCGCTACTTGCAGGATCCCTCCTGGGCTTCAAGGTCGGTTACCTCACGATCATCCTGTCGGATCTCGTCTTCTGCGGAGCAGCGTTTCTGATCGCGCGTCGCTGGGGACGCGACCCGGTGTCACGGCTGGTGGGACGCAAAGCCATGGAACGGATCGACGGGTTCAGCAAAAACCAGCTTGAAGGCAATTTCTTTCTCATGACCGGCCTTCTGATGACAGGCCTGTTCGACTTTCTCAGTTACGCCATCGGGATCAGCCGCACGCACTGGCGGGTGTTCGCCCCAGCCCTGGTGATCAGCGTTCTGATCAGTGATTCGATCATCGTCGCCGTCGGAGCGGGAGTCACGCAGGGGGCGACTGTGATGCTCGTTCTCGCCCTGGTGGCCATGTTCGCTCTGGCCACACTCACTGGAGTTCTCAAGAAACGCACCAAACTCGGCACGGACCATTGAGCGGATTGGTTCAGGCGGCTGGCAGACGTTTTGATGACGCGAGACGCAGCAGAACCGTGGTGCGGATCCGTTGCGTCTCGCTGTTCAGCACATAACGCAGAATCCGGCCTGGGAGATAGGCAAACCCACGCACCTCCGTGCCGTGGACCTCGGTGGTTAAAACGCAGGCCAGGGGCCCCCATCGCTCATGCAGTGGCTTAGCGACGAGGCTGCGGAGTGCATCCACTGATTTCACCATCGGCAACCACCGTCCACTCACTTTGTCGTAGCCACACCCGCTAGCTTCAGCCAACTGTTCTCAATCTGTGAGCGTCATTGGCGCGACTGGTGATCACCCACAGCACCTATGTAGAGGGCCTCATCCCCTGGCTGAAGGCTCTGGCTTGCGATGAGGCCATCCAGACGATCACACCAGCGGTGATCGCGAGGGTGCGTGGACGATCTCCCGGCTTGAAACTCAGGGTGTCAGCCCCCCTTCGGAGCGGGCACAAGCTCGTTGCCAGACGAGGCTCAACGATGCAGGAAGTCTTTGTGGTCACCGCACTGGGTGCAACCGAGCTGCAAACGCGGATCGACGCCTGCAAGCCCGATCCCTCAGCGAAGGGTCGCGCACTGAAGCGCTGACAGGTTGGGCGGACCACCGTGCCGTGCGAGCCCCAGTGATCGACCTGGAAGAACCAGAAGGGGTAACAAAAGAGAGGTTTCGTTTCCGGCTGCAAGGCCGGTCTACGGCACCATCACCGCAGTCGCCCCAAGTCGATAGAGAGTCAGATCAGAGCACTAGAAAAGGCCGTCACCAACACAGCAGTCCTGCGTGAATTTTAGGGCAGGGGCCAGATTTCGCGAATCCTGTTGTGGGCTCTCGTGGCTTCGGACTGACGGATGGCGGCATCACTGCCTTCAAGAATCACCGTGACGTGACCGAGTTTGCGTCCGGGAGTTTCCTCGGTTTTGCCATACCAATGCAGGTGCAGATTGGGAATCTCCTGCAGCGCCGTCAAGCGTTGCTCAAGGGGTGAGCTGCGATCAGAGGCAAGCCCAAGAAGATTCACCATCAGCGCTCCCGGAACACGCAAAGCGGGGTCGGGGACATCCAGGTTTGCAGTGATGCAGAGCTGCTGATCGAACTGGCTGCTGTGACAGGCTTCGATCGAGAAATGGCCGGAGTTGTGGGTTCGCGGTGCAATTTCATTGACCATCAAGCCCTCGGGTCCATAGAACATCTCGATGGCCATGACGCCTGCGTAATCGAGTTTGGTCAGCAGTGACGCCGCGATGTTGTAAGCCGTCGCTTCAACAATCTGCGTCACATCAGCGGGTGCCAGCACCCAATCACAGACCTGATCACACTGATGGGTTTCGGCGATCGGGAGGGCACGGACCCGACCGCTTGCGTCCCGACTGACAACAAGGGCGAGTTCCCGCTCAAAACGGATCCACGATTCGAGCAACCAGTTCTCCGCATCCACGGAGTCGAGCAGATCCTTCAGACAGGCGACTGAGCGGAGAATGCGGGTGCCCTTGCCGTCATATCCACCGCTGGCAGCCTTCGCCATCACCGGAAAGTTCCACCCTTTCGGGAGTTTCGGGGCCGCTGGATCAACCGATGTCAATCGCACCCAGGCCGGACCTGGAATCGCCAGCTCTTCCAGCAGTTCCCGCTGGTGAATCTTGTTCACGAGAGGCTGCAGGCTGCTCAGGGACGGGCGGAACTGCATTCCCTGGCGCTCATGCGTGCGCAGGCCTTCAATGCTGACCCATTCATTTTCAAAAGTGATCCCGTCGCAGCGATCAAGCAGCTCCCGGCTGGCCCCGGCATCAACCGGATCCGCTAGCACCATCTCCTCCACAAGCTGCCCAGCAGGATCCTGCCTGGACGAGGACTGAACCACCACCTCGATCTGTCTGGTGGCCGCAGCCTCCACAAGCATCCTTGCCAGCTGGCCGCCACCAATGACTCCGATCCGAGGGGAAGATGTCTCAGCTGGCGTGCCGGTCATGAATGGCGACCACGAATGACGGGGATCAGAGCAATCCTCTCTCGCCGGCGAACCGGAGGCGAAGCATCGTGATCAGCATCACCACCAGAAACAAGGCCAGTCCGACCGTGCAGGCATAGCTGATCTCCAGTTCGGAGAACGCCTGGTCGTACACGTAATACACCAGAGTGCGGGTCGCATCGGCCGGGCCACCCTGGGTCATCAGAAACACCTCCTCAAACACCTTGGTGGCGGCGATCGCCGAGATCACCGACACAAGCGTGAGATACGGACGTAACAGGGGAAGGGTGATGTCGAGATGTTTGCGCCAGCCCTGGCTGCCATCCAGTTCGGCCGCTTCATAGAGCTCCTGGGGGATGCCCTGCAATCCCGCCAGAAAAATGACCATGTAGTAGCCGAGTCCCTTCCAAAGGGTCACCACCATCACTGAGGGCAGGGCCAGCCAGGGGTTGGTGAGGAAACCGATGGACGTGAATCCATCACCAAGAAGCTCAGCAAGCCAGCCATTGAGCAAACCGTTCTCTGCATAGAGCCAGCGAAAGGCAATGGCGGCAACGACGACGGACACCAAAACAGGTGTGTAGAACAAAGCCCGCATCAAGTGGACACCCGTGAATGAACGATTCACTAGGACGGCCAGCGCCAGGGAACCGATCACAACGGGCGGAACAATTCCAACGAGATAGAGCAGGGTGGTGGTGAGAACCCGGAAGAACATCGGGTCGGCAGCCAACCGCCGGAGGTTGGCGAGGCCGATGAAGCGCAGGGGTTCACTGACATCGAGACCGGTCTGCGTGAACACCATCACCAGTGCCATCAGCGCCGGTACCAGAACGGACAGTCCAAGCAGCACCAGGGCCGGGCTCAGGAATGACCAGGCAGTCGCCGTCTGCCGCAGGCGCCTGGAATGCAGCTGCTGCGTCGGCATCACTCAATTCACATTGAAATGACATTAGGCGGATCGGCCAGACCTTTCGGCAAAGTGGTGCCTGCCCAGACCGCCTCAGGCGATCGTTCCCATCCGATGCAACGGATTCCCGTTCAGCTCGCCACCCAGCCGTACGACATCGTCATCGGCAGCGGGTCGCTCAGTCAGCTCGGTCAACACGTTCTGTCCAGCACGGGCAAACAGGCCTGCAAGGTTCTGGTGGTCAGCAACCCTGACGTGGCCGGCCCCTACGGCGACCTCTGTCTCAACAGCCTGCGGGCCTCGGGTTACGAGGCGGATCTTCTGGTGATCGATGCGGGAGAAGACAAGAAACACCTTGGCAGCGTCAGTCAGATTCACGATGCCGCTCACCGTTTCAGACTTGAGCGCAGCTCATTGATGGTGGCTCTGGGTGGTGGAGTCGTTGGTGATATGACCGGCTTTGCCGCTTCCACCTGGCTGCGAGGCATTGATGTCGTTCAGGTTCCCACCACACTTCTTGCCATGGTGGATGCCGCCATCGGCGGCAAGACCGGTGTCAATCACCCTGGTGGAAAGAATCTGATCGGCGCCTTTCATCAGCCCCGACTGGTGCTGATTGATCCCGAAACCCTGTCGAGCCTCCCCCCCCGTGAGTTTCGGG
>WTHL01000185.1 GCA_011523155.1 Synechococcus sp. PL34863bin_39
TATTTCTCGATCCTCACCCAGGCGGCCCTGCTGGTTTTCTTCAATTTCTTCAACGGCCAGCAGAAGCTGATCAACGGCACCAATGGGCTGAAGACCGATGTGACCCAGCTGTTCGGTCAGATGGTGGGATCGCCGGACATGCAGCGGGGCTTTTTCTGGCTCAGTGCAGTGACGGTGATTCTGGCCTGGGTGTTTGTGCGTTGGGTCGTGCGTGGACGTTTCGGCGATGTGCTGATCGCCATCCGCGACGATGAGCCCCGCCTTCGCTTCACGGGATTCAATCCCACACTCTTCAAGACGATCGTCTTCGCGATCGCCGGTGGTCTTGCAGGGATCGGTGGGGCTCTGTTCACCGTGCAGTCGGGCATCGTCTCGCCGCAATACATGGCGGTGCCCTTTTCCATCGAAATGGTGATCTGGGTGGCCGTGGGTGGTCGAGGAACACTCGTCGGCGCGATCCTCGGCGCTGTCACGATCATGTACGCCAAGAGTCTTGTGAGTGAGGCCTGGCCCCAGGGATGGCTGTTTATCCAGGGGGGTCTGTTCATCCTGGTCGTCACGGCTCTCCCTGAGGGAGTGATCGGGTGGTTCAAGACCGATGGACCGCGCAATCTTCTGTCTCGGTTGGGTGCCTCCCGCCGGATCGGCACCTATCCCCAGCTCGAACTCGATGGCCAGGAGGAGATCCGACCATGACGACTCCCCTGCTCGAGTTGCGTCAGATCACCGTCAGCTTCGACGGATTCCTGGCGCTGCGTGACCTCAACCTCAGCCTGCAGCCCGGCGAGCTTCGGGCTGTGATCGGTCCCAATGGTGCTGGCAAGACCACGTTTTTGGATGTGATCACCGGCAAGACCCTTCCCACCGAAGGTGATGTGGTGTTCAAGGGCCGCTCCCTGCTGGGGACCCGTGAGCACCGCATCGCCCGACTCGGGATCGGCCGCAAATTCCAGAGCCCCCGTGTATTCGAGAAACTCACTGTTCAGGAGAACCTGGCGC
Source organism: Synechococcus sp. PL34863bin_39 (assembly GCA_011523155.1). The sequence goes on from WTHL01000185.1 coordinate 1,000, forward strand.
TGGCGGTGAGCCGTCCAAAACAGCCCTGGGACCTGCTGTTTGGCGGTTTGAACGCTGCGCAGCGGGATCAGGTGCATCACCTGATGACCATCGTCAATCTGCAGGCGCGTGCCGACTGGCCTGCAGGAGCCCTGTCACACGGTCAGAAGCAGTGGCTGGAGATCGCCATGCTGGTGGGTCAGGATCCCGATCTGCTGCTGGTTGATGAGCCCGTGGCCGGTCTCACCGACGAGGAGACCGAGCTCACCGCAGATCTGCTCAGGTCACTGGCGGGAGATCACACCGTGCTGGTGATCGAGCACGACATGGAGTTCATCCGTCGTCTTGACAGTCCGGTGACGGTGCTGCATCAGGGGCATGTTCTCTGTGAGGGAACGATGGATCAGGTGCAGGCCGATTCACGGGTCATTGAGGTGTATCTCGGAACCACAGAGGAACAGAACGGATGACATCACTTCTTGAGATCCGTGGGTTGAACACCTACTACGGCGAAAGTCATATCCTCCGGGATGTCGACCTCACGGTCCATCAAGGTGAGATGGTCTGCCTGATCGGACGCAACGGGGTGGGCAAGACCACACTCCTGAAGTCGTTGATCGGGCTGTTGCGGCCTCGGCGTGGCGAAATCCTGTTCAATGGCGACGGTCTTGACCGTCATGCCCCCCATCAACGGGCACGGGCCGGGGTGGGTTACGTGCCCCAGGGCCGGGAGATCATTCCCCAGCTCACTGTTGAAGAGAACCTGATGCTGGGCATGGAGGCGCTCCCGGGAGGTCTGGGCCGTAACCGACGCCTTGATCCTTTCGTTTTCGAGTTGTTCCCGATCCTGTACGAGTTCCTGCCTCGCAAAGGCGGTGATCTCAGTGGCGGCCAGCAGCAGCAGCTGGCCATCGCCCGGGCCCTGCTGGGTCAGCCCAAGCTGCTGTTGCTGGATGAACCGACCGAGGGGATTCAGCCGAACATCGTGCAGGACATCGAGGCCGCGGTGCGGCGGATCATCGCCGAGACCGGCATCGGTGTTCTGCTGGTGGAACAGCACCTGCACTTCGTCCGCCAGGCGGATCGGTACTACGCGATGCAGCGTGGCGGCATTGTGGCCAGCGGCCCGACCACGGATCTCAGTCAGTCCGTTGTCGATCAGTTCCTCAGTGTCTGAGCGCGTCAGCCCTGTTCTGGAGGCGTGCCTTTTGCGAGAAGGCGTCTCCAGAGAGCGGCCGCATCCACACCTGCATTGAGGACTTGTCCGTTCACGCTCCTCACCATGCGGCAGTCGAGGCTGTTGATGAGGAGCCACTGATCGGATCGCTCCGGGTACGGCCCGAGATGCTCTTCCCTGGCAAGGCGGAGGTTGAGCATCTGCTGGCGCATGATCCCCGGAAGACAGCCGCTGCTCAGGGGTGGGGTGAGCCATTCACCCTGGCGTTGCACGAGCAGGTTGGCGGTGCTGGCACAACACAGTTCTCCTGTGGTGCTGAGGAGCAGTGCCTCCTCGGCGCTGTTCTCGCGTGCTTCCCTGCGGGCCTGGATCGCCTGGCCGTAGGCGAAGGTCTTGCAACGGCTCAGTCGGCTGGTGGCGTTGCGTCGCTCATGGCGACTGATCCAGGCGTGCACAGCGCTGAAGCTTGGTGTGTGCGGGCTGAGGGTGAGCCAGAAGCGGTGCTGTGAAGGGTCCGGATCGCCTTTGGGAACTTGAATGCCCCGGGCTTCGGCGCCGTCCCGGCTCCAGTTCAGGCGCAAGGCGCCGCTGCCGTTGCTGAGTTCAGCCCGGCGGCAGGCGTCCTTGATCAGCGGGTCCAGGCTGCGGATGGATGGGGGTTCTGCCATGCCCAACAGAGCAGCCCCTTCACACCAGCGGCTGTGATGGGCGTCGAGCAGCTGGGGGCGTCCGGCATGGATCAGAACAGTCTCGAAGACTCCATCGGCGAGTTGAAGCCCGCGGTCGCTCAGGGGTATGGCCAGGCCTGTCGGCGTGCCCCAGCGTCCGTCGAGCCAGGCAACCGTGCCTCTCATGCCAGGGCCTCCAGGAGAGGCAACAGCTTCCAGTCGAGTTCGTCGGCCTCGGCTTCGGGGTCGGAGTCGGCAACGATGCCGCAGCCCGCATGCACCCGCAGGCTGCCGTTCCTGCGCAGGACAGTGCGGATCAGGATGTTGCTGTCGAAGCGGCCATCCCAGTCAAGCCGCAGCAGTGAGCCGCAGTAGGGCCCCCGCCCTGTGGGCTCCAGCTCGGCGATGCGCTGGCAGGCGCGGAGCTTCGGAGCCCCACTGATAGAGCCCCCGGGCCAGCTCGCCTCCAGCAGGTCGACCCAGGTCAGACCGTCACGAAGCTGTCCGGTCACCACGGAGGTGAGGTGATGCACCCGGGCGTAACTCTCCAGACCCACGAGTTGAGGCACCTGCACGGAGCCTGGAACACACACCCGTCCAAGATCATTGCGGAGCAGATCGACGATCATCACGTTCTCGGCACGATCCTTGCTGCTGCACACCAGTTCTGCGGCGTTGGCGGCATCCAGGTCAGGCGTGGATGCCCGCGGTCGGGTCCCCTTGATCGGCCTGGTCTCCACCTGTCCCGCCGGCGTGACGGCAAGAAACCGTTCCGGCGACGTGGACAGCAAGGCCTCCCCTTGCGCCTCACCGGCGGCCACCACCAGACCGGCAAAGGGTGCCGGACAGCGGCGTCGCAGCCGCTGGAACAGCGCAAGGCTGCTGATCGAGGCCCCGATGGGACTGCCGGCGCAGGCGGTGAGGTTGGCCTGAAACAGATCTCCGCTGGCGATCAAGGCCCGCAGACGCTCCACGCCGGCCGCGAAGTCGTCGCGACTGCTGTGGCGACACCAGCGCGTGTTGAACGCTGTCTGGTCCGTCGGCTGTGCCGGTTCTCCTTGCTGCGTCAGTGTTTCGAGCCACGTCTGCATCGCCATGCAGCGTTGCGTGTCGTTCCCCTCGAGCCAGAGGCGCCGCTCCTGAAGATCGAACCGCAGCACAGGATCGTGCCGGGCGATCCACAGGCTTGCCATCGCATCGGTCCGCCAGGGGTTGTGCGGTTCCGTCCAGGCGGCCGCGTCATAGCTCAGCCATCCAGTCCAGTGCCCTGGCGCGAGCTGCCGCAGGCGTTCGAATGGATTGGTTGCGCCGGGCTCTCCAGGCAGACCTCTGCAGCAGTGCTGCTCCACAGGGTCAACGGCCAGTGTGATCCAGCGGCCCAGATCACTGCCATCGCCATCGAGCCAGATCAATCCGGCTTCGCCCCAGCGTGATGCCAGAGCCTGCGCCAACCAGGCCGGCTCCATCCACGGCTGTGCCTGGCGGAAGGTCGGGCCGATGCCCTGCTGCGGTGCAGGCACGGATGAGGACGGCATCATGGGCCGGGGCTGCAGAGTTCAGGCCGACCCGCGGCCCTGAGGGCATCGTCGCGAATCCGGCAGCTGTCGCAGACGCCGCATGGCCGCTCTCCTCCGCTGTAGCAGCTCCAGGTTTCGGCGATCGGAACATTCAGCCGCAAGGCTTCCTCCACGATGCGCTGCTTGCTCCAGGTCACCAGCGGTGCCCACAGCTGAGGGCCGCGGCCCTCGCGCCCGACCTTGCTGCTCAGATCGGCCAGCGTCTGGAAGGCCTCCAGATAGTCGGGCCTGCAATCGGGATAGCCGGAGTAGTCCACCGCGTTGACACCGAGCACGATCCTGTGGGCGTCACGGGCTTCCGCAAGGCTGAGCCCGAGACTGATGAAGACGGTGTTCCGACCGGGAACATAGGTGCTGGGGATGACCCCCTCCTCGACACCGCCGACGGGAATGGCCTGGGCCGCATCCGTGAGGGAGGAACCCCCCCAGCTGGCCAGATTCACCTGGATGACATGGTGCTCCACCAGTCCGAGGCGTGAGGCCAGGGCTGCTGCAGCCTCCAGTTCACGGCGATGGCGCTGCCCGTAGTCAAAGGAAAGGCCGATCACCTGGTCGCCTGCCTCCACGGCCAGTGCCGCAGCGGTGGCGGAATCGAGGCCGCCGGAGAGCAGGGCGATCGCGGTTGAGTCGGTCATGGTCGTCATTCTGTTGCCGTCATGGGCAGGGCCATGGGGTGTTCGGCTCTGGATTGCATCCAGCCTTCCGGTTCGCTGTCTTCAGCGCACCTGCAGCCATTTATGGCTCTGGAGGCTGAGACGCCAGCGGGGATGGCTCCGGATGTAGTCGATCGCCAGCGTCCGGCCCTCGTCGCTCTGCCATCCCGGTTGCAGCAACCAGGTGGCTTGCGGCGCCTGGGATGCGGCCACATCCGCGAAGAGCAGGTCATCGGGTTCATGCACCACCACCTTGAGTTCATGGCAGGTCGCCAGCACATCGCTGCGCGGCGGGCTGTGGCGTTTCGGCGAGAGGGTGATCCAGTCAGGGGAGCCCGTGAGGGGATCCACGCCGCTGGTCTCGATGTGCACGGGAAGGTTGCTGGCTTCCCGCACGGCCGATGTCAGTGCATTCAGATCGTGGTGCAGAGGTTCACCACCGGTGATCACCACGAAGGCCGCGCCGGCGTGCTGCGCGGTGGCGGTGGCTGCGGCGAGTTCGTCCACGCTCTGCAGCGGGTGTGACTCGGCTGGCCAGGAGTGTTTGGTGTCACACCAGCTGCAACCGACCGTGCAGCCCGCCAACCGGATGAAGAAGGCGCTGCGTCCTGCATGGATGCCTTCCCCCTGCAGGGAATGGAATGTTTCGACGACCGGAAGTTGCTGGCTCAAAGGCTGCTGCTTGCAGGGGCCTGGCCCGACGATTGCCGCAGCGCTTCGCTGGGGCTCGCCGGCAGGCGTTGCTGAGCGGCTTCGATCAGGCCCCTGAACAAGGGATGGGGGGCACCGGGACGGGACAGGAACTCGGGGTGGTACTGGCAGGCGGTGAAGAAGGGATGGCTGGGCAGTTCGATCAACTCCACCAGGCGGCCATCAGGGGAGGTGCCGCTGATGCGGTAGCCGGATTCCAGGAACAGATTGCGGTAGGCATTGTTGAACTCGTAGCGGTGACGATGCCGCTCGTACACCACCGCGTCGGCATAAAGCCGCTCGGCCATCGAGCCCTCAGCAATCCGGCAGGGATACACCCCGAGTCGCATGGTGCCGCCCAGGTCGACCACATCCTGCTGCTCAGGCAGCAGGTGGATCACCGGATGCTGGGTCTCAGGATCGAGTTCGGCGCTGGAGGCTCCAGTGAGCCCTGCCTGATTGCGGGCCCATTCGATCACCGCAGTCTGCATTCCGAGGCAGAGGCCGAGGAAGGGAACGCGCTGTTCGCGGGCCCAGCGGATTGCGGCCACCTTGCCGTCGACCCCTCGGTTGCCGAAACCCCCGGGGACCACCACGGCATCCATGCCCTTGAGCAAGGCATCGGCCCCATCGGTTTCGATCTGTTCCGCGCAGATCCAATGCAGATCCAGGGAGGCATCCTGGGCCAGACAGGCGTGGCGCAGGGCTTCAACGACGGAGAGATACGCGTCATTGAGCTGCACGTACTTGCCGACCAGCGCCACCTTCACGGTGGGACCCGGATTGCGCAGTTTGTGCACCAGCTGTGCCCAACGGGCCATGTCGCTGTCGTGGTCCTGCAGCTGCAGCACATCCAGGACCTCCCGGCAGAGGCCCTCGTCCTCCAGCGTCAGAGGAACGGCGTAGATGCTGTCGGCATCCAGGGATGGGATCACCGCTCTCTGGGGCACACCGCAGAAACCGCCGATCTTGCGTTTCAGCTCATCGCTGATCTCCCGGTCGCTTCGGCAGACGAGCACATCCGGCTGGATCCCGATGGACCGCAGTTCCTTGACCGAGTGCTGGGTCGGCTTGGTCTTGAGCTCGCCCGAGGTGCCGATGTAGGGCAGCAACGTGACATGGATGTAGGCGAGATCGCTGCGTCCCACATCACCCCGGAATTCACGGATGGCTTCGAGGAAGGGCAGGGATTCAATGTCACCGACGGTGCCTCCGATTTCGGTGATCACCACATCGGCACCGCTGTTGGCGGCCACCCGGTGGATGCGGTCGCGGATCTCACCGGTGATGTGGGGGATCACCTGCACCGTGCCGCCGTTGTAGTCGCCGCGACGCTCCTTGTTGATCACCGACTGGTAGATCGAGCCGGTGGTCACGCTGTTCAGGCGTGACATCGCCGTGTCGGTG
>WTHL01000233.1 GCA_011523155.1 Synechococcus sp. PL34863bin_39
GCCTGGCTCGGTCCTGCACAGCTGTGCCCTCCTCGATTCCGCTAGCCCCGATCACGGCGGCATCGATCGCTGCTGGCCTGGGTAGCCTCGCGTCCTGGAGGGCTGCTTCGAAGCTGGACCGGATGGCTTCTTTGAAGCGTGCTTCTCCGTCCACGGCCTGCAGATGGCACACCCCGGGGCCTGTGCCCTCGCCGACCGGAGGGTGATGGTGAAGGGGTGCACTTGGGCTCAACCGTTGCAGCCGGCAGCGCGTCTGGGTCTGTCCAGCATCGAACCCTGCGATCAGCACGGGCCAGTCTCCAGCGAGGAGCTGTGGTGGGGCTGGGCCAGTGTTGCCAGGCAGAACAGTCCCACGATCTGCACCTCAGGGCGGAAGAAAATGGTGTCCGTGGCGCCCTGGATCATCAGTCCCGCAATCGCAGCCAGGCTGGCCAGGCGTGGCAGCTGCAGAGGTCCGTCGCCGATGAGGCCCGCCATCCCTTCCGAGACGCTGCTCCAGGCGAGGCCAAGACAGGCGATCAACCCGGGCCAACCCGTTTCGACGAGCACCTCCAGAGGGACTGAGTAGGCACTGAGGGCATTGAATCGTGGTTGCTGGTAGAGCGGGTAGATGCTGTTGAAGGCATTGTTCCCCGGCCCGATGCCCAGCCAGGGACGGTCCTGCACCATCGCGACCGCCGACATCCAGACGTTGATGCGGAAGTTGTTGGAGCTGTCACCCCGGCCCGCCAGCAGGCTCGCGACACGGGTGCGGATGGGTTCAATCTGCGTCACGGCCACGGCCATCGCCGCTGTCGCCACAACAACCAGCGCCAGGGGGACAAGGCGTCGCCAGATCGGTGGCCAGTCACGGATGCTCCGCAGCACCACCAGAAGTCCCACCACGCCGAGCGACGCCAGCATGCCCAGCCAGCCGCCCCGGCTGTAGCTGAACAGGGTGGACGTCATCCCCAGCAGCAGCGTGACGGCGGCAAAGAGCCGCGGGCCCCATCCCTGCCAGCGCAGGACAGCCACCAGGGCGATGGGAAGGATCGGCACCAGATAGCCGGCAAGAAGATTGGGATTGCCAAGCGGTCCGTAGATGCGGATGGTTCCGGCTGCCACGGAATTGGGATCCGCCCAGCCCGCCAGTTCTGCCGCAGGGCCATGGAGCTGGCGCAACGCCAGAACACTGCTCAGAAGGGCGCCGCTGAGCAGCGCTGCCACCAACCGGTTCCACCACAGGTGGTGCTGTGCCAGCAGCTTGCGCATCAGGGCATAGATGCCCAGATAACTGATCAGTTTCACAAGTCCTTTGGCGGCTGCCATCGGCACCGGAGACACGCCTGTCGCCAGACAGGCGATGGCCAGGAATGTGAGCAGCCAGCCCGAGATCGGACCAACCCTTCCGGGAGGGGTCGTGCCTGCCCAGAGCAGCCACAGCGTTCCGCAGGCCATCACCACCAAGCCAAGTCCTGGTCTGCTGATCACCGGCAGGGTTGCCAGCAGTGCCATCAGCACCAGGCCGGCGAGGCATTGAAGCCGTTGGTGTTGGCTCTTCGACGCATGCAGTCGGCCCTGCCAGCAGAGCAACCAGGGCACCGGGGCGGAGCCATCAGCCATGGGGTTGTTCTCTCATTCCACCGGGGTGGTCTCCGCCGGATTATCAACCCGTTCGCAGATTTGTTCGCACTCGGCTTCGAACTCAGCAAGTGGAGGCAGGGGCTTCGTGTTGCGTCGATACAGCACCCGGTACACAGGCAACCCCTGATCCAGAACGTAGCGCTCCCGCTCCGTTGGCACGGGCAGCGGGTTCGCGCCGCGCCAGGGTCTGGCGTCATGGTCGGGTCGCTCGAAGCAGCCACACAGTTCGGTGAGGCTGACCATCGGTTCGATCAGTTCGAGGACATCGCTCTGCATGAACAGTTCCCGGCCCGGTTCCAGGGCCGCGGCGATCGCCAGCAGAAGGGCCGGCTGCAAGACCCTTCGCTTCTGGTGTCGCTTCTTGAACCATGGGTCGGGGAACTGAATGGAGACCCTTTGCAGCCGGTCACGTGGCAACGCCTCCATCCAGCCCTGCAGGCTGACGTTGGCGTTGCAGAAGAGGAAGTGGAGATTGTGCTGATCTCTCGTGTCCCGGTCGCGCTGTGCCGCTGCCACGAGGGGGCGCCGGATCTCCACCCCCAGGTGGTTCCAGTCCGGTTGCTTCTCGGCCAGGGCCAGCAGGAACTGCCCCCGTGCCGAACCGATGTCCAGATGGATCGGCTTGCCGGGATCACTGAAGAGTGCATCGGGGGCCGGAAGCTCGAGCGGCAGCTGGAAGAACCGGCTGAGTGGATTGACGTGCTGGCGCAAAGGTCAGGCGATGGAGGTGGTCTCAGCTTCCGAGATTGCCAGGGGGGCATGCCGCAGAAGCCCCCAACAGGCGGTGTAACCATGCAGATGGGTGGTGCCGGCCAGAGGGCCAATCTCGCCATTGCAGAACGCGCCCGCTACCGGCAGGTCGGGCATCACGGAACGCGCGATCCCAACATCCCCATCGGGAGCGCCGAACAAGCCTGCCCCCCGTCCGAGACAGGCGAACAGCAACCCGAACACAGGAGCCTGGTCGCAGCGATCGCGCACATCACAGATAAGCTGCCGCGCCTCCTGGCGGGATGCGTCCGCCTCCCGCAGCTGAAATTGCACGTTCTGCCCGATGCGGATTCGCTCCGCCACGGCAACGGCGCCGTTGCGAGGATCAACACCGATCAGGTTGCGAACCAAGAAGGCACTGCGTTGTTCAGGGTTGCCGCCGGCTCCGATCACGAGCGCCTGCCTCTCAACCCCAAGAAATAAAGAATCCTTGGCCTTGTCGCGCTCCTCGTCATCGAGGTCAGCAAGAACCCGCTGAAGACAGTTCACGGGGGTGTCGGACTGCTGGGCATGGCTCAGCTCCAGCAGAACGTTCCGCTTGGCCTTCTCAATGGCGAAGACCGGACCGATCGGTTTGCAGCCCTGGGCCACCGCGGGATCCAGCACCCAGTCGCCGCCGATGGCGATCCCGACAACGCCTTTGCGGACGGCGTTGCCCTGTAGCAACGAGCCGTGGGGAGCCGCGTGGGGTACGGCGATCCCTCCGAGGCATGCAACGGAAGGGAAGGCGTAGTCCATGCCGCTGATGAGGTCGTTGATGTTGCTGCTGGTCGGATCGATCAGCATCACCAACGACCGGAGTTCTCTGGGCTCCAGTCCGAGCCAGCGCTGCCAGGCTTCGTTCGAGCCATCGGGGTCGGGGAGCGACTCCGTATCGATGGCAAAGGGCTGCAACGTGGCCCCCGGCATTGTCAGGAGGGTGACGCTGAGCGCAGGAGTCTGTTCCAGCTCCCTGGCTTGGTTGTCGGCGTCGGTTCCGATGACGCCGCCCCCGATGCACCCCAGCCACTGCTCTGCGTTCAGGTGGCTCTTCAGGAGCGGCAGCAGCCTGGGGAGGTCGCTGGCGAAATGGCTGGAGACAAAGACAAGGGCCAGATCGGCGGGTCGCCCACCCAGGCGTGCACCGATGTCCCGAACGGCTGCGTCCAGGGAATTGTCGCTTGACAGTGCAGTGCGGCAGGACGCCTGCTGCCGTCGAGATCCGAACCAGTTGAACGGTGAGAACGGTCCCATGGCAGGACACTACCAACCCTGGCAGAGCTGACGTGTGCGTCGATAATGGCGCCGACTTGAACCTCGCCGGTGCCCGACCTTCCTTACCGCAGTCTGGTGTGGCTGACCTATCGCCTCGGAGCCACCTTTGCGTTCGGCCTGCCCTTGGTTCTGCTCCTCTGGGCATCCCTGCGCCGCGAGACCGCGATTTCGCGTTTGCTCGGGATCTACTGGAAGATCGCGAGCCTTCTGGTCATCACGCTGCTGCTTCTGACGGATGCCCGCCCCCTCGGGTATGTCACCGCGTTGCTGGCGCCTGTTCTGATGACCATCAGCGTCTGGTTCTGGGTGGATCTCAACGAAGAGCTGACCGATCGGCCGCTGCGTCAGCCTCTGGTTCTGACCGTGAGGCTGTGGCGCTGGGCGCTGAGCGGTTTTTCCCTGGTTGCCACCGCCATGGCCATCAGCAGCCTCGCCTGTTTCTCGGCTCTTCAGGGGACGGACTGCAGGGCATGGCTCGAGGCTCCACAGGGTCTTCACCGGGTGGTGGCGAGCATCTTCGGGTTCCTGTTCGGCAGCGACTGGACCCAGGCGCTTGCCGCAACGCTTGGCTACGTCATGTTGGTGGCCTACAGCGTGGGCCTTCTGCAATGGCTTCTGCTGCGGTTGCCGCGCCAGGGGAGGGTTGCCGGTGACTTCTGATCAGCTCATCGCCATCGAATCGATCAGTCGTGCGCATCCTGATCGCGTGGTGAGGCTGCTGGGTTCCGTTTCAACCGCCCTGTCGATTGGTGTTGAGCCCCTGGAGCTGATCATCTATCGCGGCTTCAGCAGCTGCATCACCCATCCGACGGCGTTCGACCCGGATCGGAGTGTGCTCCCCGAAGGCGCGGTGATCGATCGCGCTTTTCTGTTGCAGGGTCCACTCAATCCAGCCTGCGAGGAGGTCCTCGCAGGCCCCGTTGCGCCGGAAGCCTTGTCTGATCTCAGCCTCTGGCGCTGATCAGCGCCGCGCGAGAACAGCAACGCAACGCCCACAGAGATCGGGGTGCTCACTGTGTTGGCCGATGTCTGTTTCGTAGTGCCAGCAGCGCTCACACTTCTGCCCACGTGATCGAGCCACCTCGATCACGGCACGATCCCCGTCGTCGCTGGCCAGCAGCTCCGCCCAGGGCTCGCCTCCCATCTGGAGCTGGGAGACCAGCAGCCAGTCGTGGAGTCCATCCACGTCGGGATGACCGGAGTCCTGAAGCCAGTCCACTGCTTTCTTCAGGTCGGGGTCGCGGATCTCGATTCGAACGGCTGCCTCCAGTGAGGCCCCCAGTTCTCTCTTGCTGCGGCAATCCTCAAGAACCCGGTTCACGGCGCTGCGCAACTCACGCAGCTGCTGCATCGGAAGATTCAGACTCTCGTCGCGCCAGTTGTCCGGAATGGTGGGCCAGCCGCGCCGGAACACCGAAGTCTCCTCGACTGGATAAGGCAGGTTCTGCCAGATGTCTTCCGCCATGTGGCTGAGCACGGGAGCGATCACCCCGGCGAGGCGTTCGATCACCATGGCCATCACCGTCTGGCAACTGCGCCGCCGCAGATCCCCGGGGGCACTCACATAGAGGCGATCCTTGGCGATGTCGAGATAGAAATTCGAGAGGTCGCTGACACAGAAGTTCTGCAGCAGCTGGAAGAATTTGAAGAATTCGTAGGTCTCGAAGGCCTCTGAGATGTTGTCGAGGACCGTGGCTGTTCGCTGCAGCATCCAGCGGTCGAGTAAAGGCAGCTGCTCCACCGGTACCGAATCGCGTGCCGGATCGAAGTCATGGAGATTGCCGAGGAGATAGCGGGCTGTGTTGCGCACCTTCCTGTACACGTCCGCCAGCTGGCGGAGAATTCCCGCCCCGATCGGAACGTCAGCGGAGTAATCCACCGAGCTCACCCACAGCCTGAGTACATCCGCGCCGTAGGGAGGCTCCTGCTTCTGGTTCTTGCCGCCCTCGATGATGATCATCGGGTCGACGACATTGCCGAGGGATTTGCTCATCTTGCGTCCCTTCTCGTCGAGCGCGAAGCCGTGGGTCAGCACCGTTCGGTAGGGAGCCTGGCCATTGACGGCAACGGAGGTCAGCAAGGACGACTGGAACCAGCCGCGATGCTGGTCGGAGCCTTCCAGGTAGAGATCCGCCGGGTAACTGAGGCCCTCCCGCTGATTGGCGACGGCGGCCCAGCTCGAACCGGAGTCAAACCAGACATCCATCGTGTCGGTGCCCTTGCGCCACTGTGCGGCGTCGCCCTGGTGGCTTGGAGGGAGGAGCTCTGTTTCATCCTTCTCCCACCAGACATCCGCTCCGTGGGTGGCGATCAGATCACGGACGTGCGCGATCGAATCGGCGTTCAGCAGCACATCACCGCTCGAGCGGTGATAAAAAACCGGGATCGGCACGCCCCAGGTGCGCTGTCTCGAGATGCACCAGTCGCCCCGCTCGGCCACCATCGCTTCGATCCGGTTGCGGCCGGAGGCAGGCAGCCAGTTCACCGCATCGATGGCGCTGAGGGCCTCATCCCGGAATCCTTCAACGGAGGCGAACCACTGTTCGGTTGCCCTAAAAATCGTTGGCTTTTTGGTTCTCCAGTCGTAGGGGTAACGGTGTTCGTAGCTCTCCTGCTTCAGCAATGCCCCTGACTGTTCCAGGGCTTCGAGGATGGCTGGGTTGGCATCCTTGAGCACATTGCGTCCCGCAAAAGGGCCTGCCTCCGCCGTCAGCGTGCCTGCCTCATCGACAGGGCACAGCACGGCAAGACCATGCTTTCGTCCCGTGTTGAAGTCATCGACCCCATGGCCGGGCGCCGTATGCACCAAGCCTGTCCCCGACTCGGTGGTGATGTAGTCACCACCGACCACGACAGGGCTTTCCCGCTCCAGCAGCGGGTGTCTGTAGCGCAGGCCTTCAAGCTGGCTGCCTTTGACGACAGCTTTGCGGCTGAGGCTGGTGCTGAATGTCGCAGCCAGGGAGTCCACCAGGTCTGCAGCCACGATCAGAAGACGCCCGGAGCCATCGGCCGCGATGGCGTAATCCAGTCGCCCGTTGACAGACACCGCCAGGTTGGCCGGCAAGGTCCAGGGGGTGGTGGTCCAGATCGCCACCTTCAGTGTCTCGGCGAGCTCCGGACCGTCGGCGGGAAGCTCAAGACCCTGCTCCTGGAGTTCTTCGCGCAGAGCTCCGGGCAATTCGGTGGCCGGAAACGCCACATACACGCTCGGGCTCGTATGCCCGTCGGGATATTCCAGCTCCGCCTCAGCCAGGGCGGTACGCGAACTGGGACTCCAGTGAACCGGCTTCAGTCCTCGGTAGATGTGGCCCTTCAGCGCCATGCTGCCGAAGACGTCGATCTGGGCTGCTTCGTACTCCTTCTGAAGGGTCAGATAGGGCTGCTCCCAGT
>WTHL01000172.1 GCA_011523155.1 Synechococcus sp. PL34863bin_39
ACTGGGGATAAAGGATTTGCAATCCTCTGCCTTACCACTTGGCCATGCCGCCGGACAGAAGCCATCGCTTCCACCAGCGGATCGTATCAGCGAGCGGCCTGAAGGACTGCTGGTGATCTGCAACGGTCATGGGGAAGACCTGATCGCCTTGCGAATTGTCGAGGCGCTCCATGGCCAGATGCCGCAGCTGCGACTTTCGGTGCTGCCGTTGGTCGGCGAAGGCAAGGCCTTCAACCTGCCGGTTCAGCAGGGTTGGCTGAAACTGATCGGCCCCAGGGCCCCACTGCCCAGCGGTGGCTTCAGCAATCAAAGCCTGATGGGCCTCACGGCCGACCTGGCCGCCGGGTTACCGCTGCTCACCTGGAAACAATGGCGCGCCCTGAAACACCAGTGCCGGACGCACCAGGCGGTTCTCGCCGTCGGCGATCTGCTGCCTTTGCTGCTCGCCTGGGCAAGCGGACGACGCTTCGGCTTCATCGGCACCCCCAAGAGTGACTACACCTGGAGCAGCGGACCTGGCCGGTCGCTCAGTGATCTCTACCACCGCCTCAAGGGCAGCGAATGGGATCCCTGGGAATGGGCATTGATGCGCCACCATCGCTGCTGCTTGATCGCGATGCGCGACAGACTCACCGCCCGTGGCCTCAGACGGCATGGGGTGCCTGCCCTGGCCCCTGGCAACCCGATGATGGACGGACTGGCGCACACCAACCCTCCAGCGGCGCTGGAACGGTGCAGACGGATTCTGATTCTCTGCGGCAGCCGCATGCCTGAGGCGCTCAGCAACGCCGAACGCCTGCTGCGGTGCCTGCAGGCGTTCCGGAGCGATGTGCCCCTGACGCTGCTGATGGCCACAGGGGCGCAACCGTCTGCGGAGACGCTGGAACCACTGCTCCGACACCTCGGATTCCGTCCCTGCCCCCCTCCTGCCGACGCCCTACAAGCAGATTCATGCTGGGTCTGCGGCGTTCAGATGCTCCTGCTGGGGAGTGGCCGCTTCAGTCGCTGGGCCAGCTGGGCTGACGTGGGACTGGCCACGGCCGGCACAGCCACCGAACAACTGGCTGGCCTCGGAATCCCATCCCTCTCTCTCCCAGGAAGGGGGCCCCAGTTCACCCGGGGCTTTGCGACACGACAAAGCCGACTGCTCGGTGGAGCTGTCCAGACCTGCCAGTCGCCACAGGACCTCCGCCGCAGACTGACCGCACTGCTGGCTGACGCGACACTCAGACAGCACCTGGGCGACATCGGCCGCGCACGGATGGGCCGCCCGGGCGGGTCCCAGGCCCTGGCCGGATTGGTCCGTGCGCAGCTGATCACGGATACTGGCTCCATCAAGACGTAGGGCAATGGCAGGCATTCAGGACCATGACTACCTGCGCGTCTGTGCCCGCCTGGCCGGCGCCCTCGGCATCAGTCAGGCCTCTGCACGCCGTCGGGTCGAGATGGCTGCCGCCAGAGAGGGAGTGCGGGATCCCGAAGCACGAAAGCGCATTGCCAACGACCTGCTGGACAACGCCCTGAAAGAGGCTGAGTCTGCGGAGACCAGCCCCGGGGCAGGCCTCGACGCACTGCTGGAAGCGAGGCCGGAAGACGAAAACTTCATGCTCGAGGACTGAAGGAGTCGCCCCGAGCATGGGCAGCCTCAATGTTCAAACACCTGGTTGAACCTCAGGCGGTCAAGGTCGGCGATCACAGGAATGCAGGGGAAGCACCGTTGGGCCAGGTCCCAGCGCCCCTCACGACGAAGCATTATTTCGAGCCTGTCGCGGGCGGCCAGCAAATAGCGGGCATCATTCGCGGCGTAGGCAAGTTGAGCATCGGTCAGCTCGTCCACGCGGCCCCAGTCGCTGCTTTGCGCCTGCTTGTCCAGTTCAACACCGACCAGTTCAAGAACCAGATCCTTGAGCCCATGCCGAGGGGTGTAGGTGCGCGCCAAACGGCTCCCCACCTTGGTGCAGAAAATCGGATTGACCGCGATTCCAAGACCGCTGGCGAGCGCCGCCACATCGAAGCGTGCGAAATGGAACACCTTCTCGACCGACGGGGATTCCATCAAGGCCTTGAGGCGGGGAGCCTCGGTTTGACCGAGCCCCACCCGAATGCAGCAGACGTGATCATCTTGGTCGCAGATCTGCACGAGACAGAGCCGGTCACGCCCATGGATCAGCCCCATCGCCTCGGTGTCAACGGCCAATGCCTTGGCACGGCTGTAGCGCTCAGCCCAGGCAGCATCCAGATCGCCATCGAAGACAGCGAACTCACGGGGCGCGGTAGCGGCGTCAGCCATCAGGGTCGCAGTGATCACATCAACCCTCCCACTCTGCTCACCCAAGCGCTCCAGCGACCTTTTCGCCCCAGAGGTTGAAAATCAAAACGAGTCTCGCCTAGACCAAGCTGAGACAAGGAGGGGTTGTGCACAGTCGCCACAAGCCGCCACGGGGATGCCTGGCCGACATCGAGAACTACTTCCAGCAACCTCCGCCGCGCTTTCTCGACCTGGAACTCGCGGTGTGCTGGGTGCTCGACTGCCTGCTGCACCACGACAGCTATCCGTCAGGACTGCTCCAGCAACTCGAGAAGGACCATCCCCAACTCCGCCTTTCGGAAACCGTCCTGCACCAGGCCCTCGACTTCCTCGACCGCCAGGAGATGCTGACTCACTACAGCGAGCGATGTCCGAGCCGCGGCCGTCCACGCAGGATGCTTCATCTGCATGAGAACTCCAGGGGCCAGGCCCAGAGCCTGATGCCGGCCTGGCACCAATGGCTGCAGCAACGCACCGGCAGCAGCAGGGTGCCGGTGGCGCCCTAGAACAGTGGGGCTCTGCAGCAGCCCCACACCAGGATGCTCTCGCCTCAGATCTCCACGCTTCTGCTCACGCTGCTGCTGGCCATCGGGCTGGTCTTTTTTCTGCGGGCAGCCAGCAAGGACCGCACCACCGTGGTGGATGTGGCCTCACCCCGTCCACCCCTTGAAGTGCTGGAGGGAGTGAGCAGCTGGCTGGAGCAACGGGGCTGGTCGCCCCAGGGTGGCGATGCTGAACGTCAGGTGCTCCGTTTCAAGGGTTCCGTGGCGGCCAGCACCCCACTGGCCCTGCTGCTCTCGGTGCTTGGGGCCATCGGTGCAGGCAGCCTGGGCCTTGTGGTGAGGGAACTGCAACCCGGCCTTGGCTGGTGGCCCCTGGCGCTGGCGTCCCTGGGCCCTCTGGCAGGCCAGATCTACCGGAGCCGGGCAGCCCGCCAGGAAGGGGTGGAGATCCGTCTGATGAACACGGACGACCACGGCAGCGGAAGCACCATTCGGCTGCGTGCGCATCGCGACGAGCTCATCGCTCTTGAACTCGAGTTGGCGGAAGAACTCGACCTGGCGAGCGACGGGTCCCTTCTGTCCTCCCCCATCTGAAGCCGATGACGCCATCCTGGCTCCTGCTCGCAAGCCGTCGACCGATGGCATCGGCCCTGGTCATCGGCGGCCTTGTGAGCCTGGGGCTTGGCTTGGCAACGGCCGCCGAAGCACCAGCTCCTCCCAGCGTGGATCCCTTGCTTGGCCCGCGGGTGAACCTGAACGCGCAATGGCGAGGTGACCGTGCCGTGTCACAGCGCCTTCCCATTCTGGTTTTGGCAGGACATGCCGATTCGCAGAACATGAACGGCTCAGGCACCTCAGGGGCCGCTGTCGATCGCTACGGGGCCAGACCCATGGACCCGCGCATGCGGGATGAGCTGTTCTGGAATCTTCAAGTGCGGGACGCCCTGGTGCGAGAGGGAATCGGCCGCGGCCTGAACATCACGGCGTACACACCGCCAAGCCTCACCATCGCCAACGGAGATCATCCGACCACCAACTGGTCCAAGGGCAAACTGCATGCGAAGCGCGGTGGTTATGCCCTCGAGATTCACTTCGACGCCTATGGACCCGATGGCTATGGATCCGGCGTCATCCCTGCCATCCACCGCAGGCCTAACGCCATTGACGAAAGCCTGGCCAACAGTTTCGGGCGTTACCCGATCAACTTCCGAGGTGGCCTGGGTGCACCGCGGCGAGGAATCACGATTCTCGAAATCGGCAAGCTGGAAGGCGATCTCGAGCGACGCCTGCGTTCGATCGGCTCACGCCAGGCAACCGTGCATGCGATTGCCCGACGGATCACGGATGCCATCCTCAGAGGCATGCCACCGGCAGCAGTTGCCCGCTGATCAGTTCAGAGCCTGATGGGGGCGGCAGCGATCCTCGAGTGAAGGATCATCAAACCAGTTCTGAGGACGCGTGAACAGATCCGTCAACAGAGCTTCCCGAGAGCCCGGCTCAGCCTGGTAGCCGTATTCCCAACGCGCCAGCGGAGGCAGGGACATCAGGATTGATTCCGTGCGTCCATTGGTCTGCAATCCGAAAATCGTGCCCCTGTCCCAGACCAGATTGAACTCCACGTAACGACCGCGGCGATACAGCTGAAACTGCCGCTCACGTTCGCCGTAAGACAGAGGATGGCGTTTTTCGACAATCGGCGTGTAGGCAGGCAGAAAGCCCTCGCCACAGGCTTTCGCAAGATCGTGAAGCTGCTCCCAGTTCAACGGTCTTGAACCGGTGGCCTGCGCCACGGATGCGGCTGGGCCGCCGGGATTCTGCCCCTTGTAGAGCTGGCCGTTCCCATCCTGATAGTCGTAGAAAATTCCGCCGATCCCACGGGTTTCGTTGCGGTGCTTCAGGAAGAAATATTCGTCACACCAGGGCTTGAACACTGGGTAGAGGTCAGTGCTGACCGAATCGCAGGCGTCTTTGTGGGTGCGATGGAAATGACGGGCATCGTCCAGGAACGGGTAAAAGGGCGTCAGATCAGCCCCACCGCCGAACCACCACACCGGCCCCGCCTCGAAGTAGCGGTAGTTCAGATGAACCGTGGGGACGTAGGGATTGCGTGGATGCAGAACCATGGACGTCCCGGTGGCAAACCAGGGATGCCCCTTGGCTTCAGGCCGCTGCTTGAGGATGGACGGAGGCAGCTCCTGGCCGTGCACCTCCGAGAAGTTGACCCCGCCCTGCTCGAAGATGCGCCCCTCACGCATCACCCGTGAACGGCCACCACCTCCCTCAGGACGATCCCAGCTCTCCTCCTCAAAACGACCAACGCCATCGAGTTGCTCCAGGCCGGAGCAGATGTGATCCTGCAGGCCCATCACCAAGGCCCGGGCACGTTCCCTGGATTGGGCGGGGGGTGGCGAGATGGCAGCAGCTGCAGTCGTTCCGGACGCTGCACTGGAGGCGATGGAGGCCTTCCCCTTCAGGCGCCTGAGCAGTGAACGAACCATGGATGGATCCCGAGGGCAATGCATGGAACCTTTTCAGCCCGGGGGCTCTCCCGACAAGAGCACGTGAAGGACTGTCATGGGATCTCACCCCTAGGATCCGGCCATCGGAAGGGTTCCATGGCCACCGCAGAGCAGGCGATCACAGCGTTGACATCGATTCTGGATGCCGGGACCGGACGCTCAGCCGTGGATCTCGGCTGGATCGATCAGATCCGAGTGGCACCACCTCGGGCCGTCATCCGCCTCAACCTGCCCAACTTTGCCCAGGGTCAGCGCGAACGGATCGCCCAGGAAAGTCGCGCCTGCCTGCTCGAGCTGAACGGCATTGACGATGTTCAGATCGAACTCGGCAGTCCGGCATCGACCCAGAACGGTCAAGCCCAGGGAGGAATCGGTCAGGCAGGTCATGGGCAGGTTGCCGAGCGGCAGGCCATCCCCGGTGTGCGCCACGTCATCGCCGTCAGCAGTGGCAAGGGGGGCGTCGGCAAGAGCACCGTGGCCGTGAATCTGGCCTGTGCACTGGCCAGCCAGGGCCTGCGGGTTGGCCTGCTGGATGCCGACATCTACGGGCCGAACGCACCGACCATGCTCGGAGTGGCAGACCGCACCCCTGAGGTGCAGGGAAGTGGCAGCGAGCAGCGCATGAGCCCGATTGAGAGCTGTGGCGTGGCCATGGTGTCCATGGGCCTGCTGATCGACGACGATCAACCGGTGATCTGGCGTGGCCCGATGCTGAACGGGATCATCCGTCAGTTTCTCTACCAGGTCACCTGGGGGGAACGGGATGTTCTTGTTGTCGACCTTCCACCAGGCACGGGCGATGCCCAGCTGTCACTGGCCCAAGCCGTTCCCATGGCTGGGGTCGTGATTGTGACGACCCCGCAGCAGGTCGCCCTTCAGGACGCAAGGCGGGGGCTGGCCATGTTCCGTCAGATGTCCATTCCCGTGTTCGGGGTGGTGGAAAACATGAGCGCCTTCGTTCCGCCGGATCAACCGGACAAGCGATACGCCATCTTCGGGGAAGGGGGCGGCCAGCGCCTGGCCGATGAATTCGGCACATCCCTGCTCGCCGAGGTCCCCCTCGAAATGCCGGTGACGGCAGGTGGAGACCAAGGCAAACCGATCGTGATCAGCCAACCCGACTCGCCCAGTGCCGCCAGCTTCCAGCAGCTGGCACGGGACGTGCATTCCCTTGTGACGTCGGCGACCTGACGATGCTGGGCCCCAGGCGACGTCGGCGAAGTCTTCACACGCGTCCGGCCTCGCAGCGCGACCGCGACCAGGTGTTCGAGCTGATCCTCTGGGGCATCCCCCTGGCCATGATCGCCGTCGCCAGCGTGCTCATCTGGAGCACACAGCGTCAGGCCGATTACGCCGACTGGTTCCAGCACCCGATCACGGCAGGGGTCGGCGTGGCCATCGCGCTGGTTCTCGCTCGGATTCGTCTTGACAGATTCAGACCTCTGCTGATCCCCATCTACATCACCACCGTGATCAGCCTGATTGCGGTTCGCCTGATCGGAACCTCAGCACTCGGAGCTCAGCGGTGGATCAGCATCGCCGGGGTGAACGTGCAGCCATCGGAATTCGCCAAGCTTTCAGCCATTCTTCTGCTC
>WTHL01000229.1 GCA_011523155.1 Synechococcus sp. PL34863bin_39
GGGTCACCCACCAGCTGCTGATCGCATCGATCAGCTGCCGACCATCCCCGAGGTGCAGGCGTGCTCCCTTGGCGCTGGTCACATTCAGCGGCTCCGGGTGCAGGGCCACCTGGGTGGTTGGGTGCCAGAGGTGGGGGTGCCAGGACATCCCGTTGGCCTGAAGAGCTCTGATCAGATTTGCAGACCGAGCGGCGTCTCTCGCTTTCGTCGCCTGATGCACTCTCTTGCTTTCGCCATTACGGATCAGACCTGTCAGGGTTGGCTGGCTGAATGTCTGATGCCTTGACGTCAAAGGATCTGCAGTTGTTGCTGACGTCGGTTGGCGAGGTGCTGCTCGGCAAGGAGCAGCAGATCAGGCTTGCGGTCAGTTGCCTGTTGGCCGGCGGTCATCTGTTGCTCGAAGATCGCCCCGGCATGGGGAAATCCACCCTGGCCGAGGCCCTCGCGCGCGCTGCTGGCCTCGCGTTCAAGCGGGTCAGTTTCACCAGTGATCTTCTGCCGGCCGATCTCACTGGCATCAATGTGTTCAACTCCTCGGAGGCCTCCTTCCGCTTTCAGCCCGGCCCGTTGTTCACCCAGGTGCTGCTGGCGGATGAGATCAACAGGGCCAGTCCGCGCACCCAGAGCGCCTTGCTTGAAGCGATGGCTGCTGGTCGGGTGAGTGTGGATGGCACCAGCCATGATCTGCCGCAGCCCTTCTTCGTGATCGCCACCCAGAACAGCCTTGAGCAGGTGGGCACCAGTCCGCTGCCGGAGGCCCAGCTCGATCGCTTCCTGATGCGGGTGAGTCTTGGTTGCCCGGCTCGTGAAACGGAGCTTGCCTTGCTGCGGGGCTCTGCAGTTCCTGTGTCGTCAACGCAACGCGTTCTCGATCCAGGCGCTTTGTTGGAGCTGCAACAGCGCTGTGCAGCCCAGCATTGTTCCGATGCTCTTCTTGCCTACGTGCTGGATCTGGTCGCGGCCAGCCGTCAAGGGCTGACGGGGCTGTCCCCGCGGGCCATGCAGGGGCTGCTGGCTGCTGCCAAGGGCTGGTCCCTTCTGGCCGGTCGCGATCATGTGGTCATCGACGATGTTCAGGCCGTGCTGCCTGCGGTGGTCGAGCATCGCCTGGATGGGGGTTGCCCGTCGCAACGCGGTGCCCCTTTCAGCACCAGGCTGCTGGAGGGCGTCAATGCCCTCCGCTGACGTCACCCTGGGCCTGCGCAATCTCTACATCCTTCCCAGTCGCTTCGGCCTGCTCTGGCTCTCGGTCGCCGGTCTGTTGTTGCTGGTCGCCAACCAGACCACCAGCAACAGCACCCGTTTGCTCGGGTTCCTGATGCTCGGCTTGATGATGCTGGCCCTGTTTCTCACCCATGACTGCCTGTACGGCCTCAGGCTTCGCTGCGGTGAGCCGCTGCCTTGCTTCGCGGGCGATGTCGCCACCTATCCGGTCATGCTCGAGAGTCGCTGTGCCCGCCCGCCCCTGCGGCTTCGGTTGCAGGGCAACGCGCTCAGTGTCACGGATCCCTTGCCAGTGGGTGTGACCACTGTTGGACTGCTCTGGCAGCCGCAGGGGCGGGGCTGGCATCACCCCCCCAGGCTTCAGATCAGCACCCAGGCACCCCTGGGTCTGTTCGTCTGCTGGAGCCGCTGGCCGCTGCCCAGGCCGCAGCTGATCTGGCCTCGCCGTCAGCCTGGCGTCGTGCTGGAACAAACGCTGGCCCGGGAGCGCACTGGCTTGGACGAATGGCAGGATCTTCGGCCTTTTCGGGAGGGCGAGCGACCTGCCGCCCTTGATTGGCGGGGAGCGGCGAAGGGGCGTCCCCTGCAGGCCAAGGTGTTCGGCGATCCCCTGGAGTCGGAGCTGATGCTGGCGCCGCTGCCCGAGATGCCCCTGGATCAGGCCCTGGAGCATCTGGCAGCGCGGATCTGGCAGATGCACCAGCGGGGCGAACGCTATGGCCTGCGGCTTCCTGCCTCCACACTGCATCCCGGCGCAGGCGTCCGCCATCGGGATGCCTGCCTCGAGGCGTTGGCACTGGCATGACATGAACCGTCTGCTGCGCTTCGACAACCTCGCCGGTCTGGCGATCCCGCCACTGCTGTTGCAGTGCATGGCCCTGAACTGGTCGTCGCCCCTGACATGGCCCACCTGGGCGCTGATAATCGCCGCTGCGTTCAAGCTGCGGGTCTGCCGGCGGCCCTTTGACCACAGGCTTGTGGCGGTGCTGCAGCTGCTGTCGGCCGGGTTGCTGGCGGCCCAGCTTCAGGGGCTGCTGCCGACGGTGCTCCAACTGCTGGCCGTTCTGATGGCGCTGGGGGGGCTGCTGAAGCAGGAGCTTGGTGGGCTGTTGTCCCTGGGCGGGCTGCTGCGGCGCAGCCTCCAGTTGCTTCTGGCCACCCTTCCTCTGGCCCTGCTTCTGTTCCTGTTCGTTCCCCGGGTTCCGCCCCTGCTGATCTCCGATCTGGCGGCGTCACGGGGAGCGGTGACCGGCCTCTCCCCCGATCTGGATCCGCTCAGCATCGCGGAGTTGGCGGCAGTGGATGCACCGGCGGCGCGGATGCTGGTGTCGGAAGGCGAGACCTTGCCGACCGATGGCTACTGGCGGGTGCTGGTGCACGAGCAGTTCGATGGCCGCCGCTGGCAGCATCGGGATCCACCGCTGCCATCTACCCGTGGATCTGCAGGGCGCGTGGCGGCGGAGTCGAGTCAGTGGTGGGTGGTGGAGCCCTCTGCCAACCGTGTGGTGCCGTGGGATGGCCGTTCCCTCCCGATGGCCCGCAACCAGTGGATCAGTGGGGAGGGGGAGTTGCTCCTGGGCGCGGCCTCTCGCCAGAGGCGCTCCTTCCGCATGGGTTCTGGTCAGGCCGCCCTGGCCTGGCAGCGGCGTGCACCGATGGCGAGTGAGCGCGAACTGCCGCCAGAGGGCTTGCCCCGGCTGCGTGCCCTCGGTGCCGAGTGGCGAGCGTTGCCGTCGGATCGGGATCGCCTCGCGGCGGCCGAACGCTGGTTCCGCAATCAGCCCTTTCGCTACAGCCTCCGGCCCGGGCCCATGACCGATCTCGACGTTTTTCTGTTTGAGGATCGGCTCGGGTTCTGTGGCCATTACGCCAGTGCCCTGGCCGCCCTGATGCGTTCCGCCGACGTGCCGTCTCGGGTGGTGAGCGGCTACCTCGGGGGGCAGGTGGTGCAACCCCTCAGTGGGGGGTCCTACCTCGATCTGCGCCAGAGCAATGCCCATGCCTGGGTCGAGGTGTGGCTGGAGGGCCTCGGCTGGCGGCGCGTGGATCCGACCGTCTGGATTTCAGGGGCGGGTACGGGCGCTGATGGTGCGGCGGCAGGTCAGCAGGATCAGTCCGTGGGCGCCGGAGCGCGGGCGGCCGTTCCCTGGTGGCAGTGGTTGCAATGGCAGTGGTGGGGCCTTGACCTGGCCTGGACCCGCTGGTGGCTCGGCTTTGATCAGTCCAGGCAGCAGGCCTGGCTGGAGGCCCTGTTCGGTGCCCGTCTGCGCTGGCTGGGCCTCACCCTGGTGGGGGCAGCCCTGGCATCCGTCGCTCTCGGCTGGGGCCTGTTGCGCTTCCGTGTCTCCTTGCAGACGCCGTTGGAGCAGTCCCTGCGCCTGCTGGCCCGGCTGGGGGTCACGCCTGTGCGAGGCGAGAGCTTTTCGCAGCTCTGCAGGCGGGCGGCCGAGGTGTGTCCCGATCGTGCGCCCCTGCTGCTGGCCATGGCGGAGCATCAGCAGGCGCTGGTCCACGCGCGGTTGACCCGTGCCCAGCGCAGGGGGCATCGCCGAGGCTGGACACAGAGTCGGCGGCAGCTCCTGACCCTGCCAGCCGTTTCGGTGTCAGACGTTTCGGTGCCGGCCGGTCGGGGGCTCAGGAGGGGTGACTCCCCGTCTGACCGATCAGCCAGGCACTGAACGCCAGCATCAGAACGCCGCCGCAGTACATCACCAGTTCATTGATCGATGACACATCGAAGCTCACCATCAACTTGAAGGCGGTCACGATCAGTGCCACAACAATCACCTTGGTGAGCTTCTGCTTGAGCCCATCCAGGGAGTCGATGCTCAGCAGATTGCGGCGCAACGGCGAGGTGTCCTGCTGGCGTTGATCGATGTCGGAAATGATCAGCTCGTAGATGCCGTATCCGAAGATCAGCAGGGCGATGCCGATCAGGTAGTAGTCGATGCCCCCGACCACCTTGCCGATCAGCAGGGTGCTGGTCGCATGGGTGAAGTGACCCTGCACGACTTTGCCCAGCACGCTGATCTCGGCATAGGTGCCGATCGCAAAGCAGCTCACACTGCCGAGCAGGCTCATCACCACAGGCACCAGCGTCACCAGGCGAAAGCGCCAGATCAGTCGTTCGAAGCCCCGTTCCACGCGGGCTGATGGTCGTCTGCCTTGCACCGTCATTCCGGCCCCGTCGCCTGACTGTCGGATAGCAGCGCGCTGCC
Organism: Synechococcus sp. PL34863bin_39; assembly: GCA_011523155.1. Next base: position 4,443 of record WTHL01000229.1, read on the forward strand.
TGGCTGCCAACGGCGACGGCTCAGGCCGAGGCGCCGGATGGGAGCAAGGCCTCCAGGGCGTCGGCGGTCTGCGCAACACCGTTGTCCTCCTGGATCCGCCGTTGCAGGTCTTGGGCCCGTTGCCGGTAGCCCGCTTCGGCCTTGAGGCGCAGCAGGCTGTCTCGCAGGGCGTCCCGCGTCACGCTGGTGACGTTGTGGGTCGCAGGACTGACCCCGAGCTGTTCGAGGGTCTTGCCCCAGGCCGGCTGATCAGCGAAAAACGCCACGACGATGCTCGGGATTCCGCTGCGCAGGCTTGTGGCGGTGGTGCCGGCACCACCGTGGTGAATCGCGCCCAGCAGTTGGGGGAACAACCATTGATGGGGGCATGACTCCAGGATGAAGACCGAGGCCGGGCAACCCTCGTGCGGCAGCACCCGTCCCCATCCCGGCGAGAGAATCAGCCGCACTCCCGCGTCACAGGCTGCCTGGATCACAACCTCGGCGAGGTCGGCCGGATTGCGCGGGATCATGCTGCCGAAGCCTGCGTAAACCGGCGGCGGGCCCTCAGCCAGAAAGGCCTGCAGGTCGTCCGGTGGGCTGTAGGCCTCGCTCGCCTGATCCGGTGCCAGGCAGTACCCAGTCACCTGGGCGTTGTCCGGCCAGTCCGCGGGGCGTGGCACCACGTGCGGGCTGAACAGATGCAGCAGCGGCGGTGCCTGCAGCTGGGGTGGTGCATCCCGCCGGCCCGCGATGCCGCTCCAGGGGAGTGCCGGCAAGCCCTCATCGGCGCGGAACGCCTGGATCACGTCTGCGGTCTGTCGCCACTTGATCAGGCGGATGACTCGGTAACTGAGGCGATGAAGGTGTCCACGCAGGCGTTGTCTCAGTCGTCCGCGCAGCCGCTGCCCGGGCGTTCCAGGCGCGGCTGGGCGTTCGGTCGGCCATTGAAGAAAGGAAAACTCCCGGGTGCCCGCCAGGGGGATGGGGCTGGTCACGGCAAACCGACAGCCTGCGGCTTCGGCAAGGTGGTAGGCCCAGAACGACAGGGGTGTTGCGATCAGCAGATCGCAGCCACCGATGGTCTGGCGAGCAGTCCTGAGCCATGCCGCCAACAGGTCGTCGTTGATCAGGCGCACGGCCTTGCCTTCCATCAGTTGAAGACCGGTGTCGGACCCCATCAGCTCCTGGAAGTCGCCAGGGAGTGCTGTGAAACGCAGGTCCCGATCGCGGCACGCCTCCTCGAAATTGACACTGCCGATCAGATGAACCTGATGCTTGCGGCGGCGGAGTTCCCCCAGCAGGGCCAGGTAGGGCTCAAGGTCACCCCGGGAGCCGACGCTGATCAGATGAATGGAGGCCATGGCGGTCGGGAGCAGGCTCCTGAATGCCATGAATTCTCCTGACTTTTCGCCCGCGTATCGGCCGTGTTTGCTGAGAAGCGGCTGAGAGCGGCAGGCTCGCTTCAGGTGCGATCGTCGTTCGGTTGCACAGACGTCAGCGGTGTCACCGCCTCGGGGTTGTCGATGTCGTAATCGATGATCTCGGCAGGCAGGCCTTGCAGTGATTCCGTGGGGTAGATCGTGAAATCCTCCACCCGTTTGAACAGGGGCAGCAGAACGCGGGCCAGGGCATTGGGGGCGCCGTAGAAGAAGGAGTGGTGCCCCAGCAGAAACTCGGTGGTGCCGGCGCTGCCGTCGGCGGCATCCTGGCGGCGGAGGAAACGCCGCATTGCTGCCCGCTCATCGGGTGTGAGCTCCGGGTGCGCTGTCACGGGGAAGTCCCGCTGGGCTGCGATCAATCCGGCCTTGCGCCAGTCGATCTCGGCAAGACGGGCCATCAGCAACTCGCGCTCGTTGCTGAAGTCAACGCAGGCGAGTTGCTGTTCTTCGATCTGCATCACCTCGGCAACGGCATGGCGTTGCAGACGGCGCCATTTGATGCGGGCATCGTCATGCACCACCAGCGAGCACAGACGGATGCGTTTGTACCCCTTCAGCAGCCTGGTGTTGGCCTCATTGCGGCCAATGAACTGGAACAGAAACTGGGAGCCGGTGCCGATGTAGTCGTCCAGCACGACAATGGCCCGTTGGCTTCTGTCCTGGGTGCTGTGCCTCAGTGCTTCAACCGTGTGGAAGTGCCTGACGGAGAGACGATTCGCCTTTCGGTAGACATAGGAGGCCAGGTCGCCGCTTTTGCAGGTGAAGGCCCGGGTGAAGTCGATGTCGCTGAACCCATCCACATCGAATCCGTCGTCGTTGAGGTCCATGCACAGGCGTTGGTGCAGCAGGCGGCATTCGCGGATCATCCGTGCCCAGCTGTGCAGCTCCATGCACTCCAGCAGCCGCATGGCTGTCGGTTGATCGTCGGCTGGGAATTGGTCCATCCAGCGATGGATCGCCGACTCGCTGATCTCCGCCTCATTCCAGGCCTCCGCGAGCTGCCTCAGTCGTTGTTC
>WTHL01000228.1 GCA_011523155.1 Synechococcus sp. PL34863bin_39
GAGGGCAACACCGGCATCATCATCATCGCGGCGACCAACCGCCCTGATGTCCTTGATGCGGCGCTGATGCGTCCGGGACGTTTTGACCGTCAAGTCACCGTCGACCGCCCCGACTATGCCGGTCGTCTCCAGATTCTCGGTGTGCATGCCCGCAGCAAGACGCTCGCCAAGGACGTTGATCTCGACAAGGTGGCACGGCGGACTCCCGGCTACACCGGTGCCGATCTGGCCAATCTCCTGAACGAAGCCGCCATCCTTGCGGCCCGGCGTCAGCTCACTGAAGTCAGCAACGATGAGATCAGCGATGCGATCGAGCGCATCATGGTCGGCCCGGAAAAGAAAGATCGGGTGATGACGGAACGCCGCAAGCGTCTTGTGGCTTATCACGAAGCAGGCCATGCACTCGTGGGTGCCGTCATGCCTGATTACGACGCCGTTCAGAAGATCTCGATCATCCCTCGCGGCAACGCCGGAGGCCTCACCTTCTTCACCCCGAGTGAGGAGCGCATGGAGTCTGGTCTGTATTCAAGGACCTATCTCCAGTGTCAGATGGCGGTTGCTCTCGGTGGCCGTGTTGCCGAGGAAATCATCTACGGGGAAGACGAGGTCACCACTGGCGCGTCCAATGATCTTCAGCAGGTTGCACAGACCGCGCGCCAGATGATCACGCGCTTCGGCATGAGCGACAAGCTCGGCCCTGTTGCGCTGGGCCGTGCTCAGGGGGGGATGTTCCTTGGACGTGACATCGCGGCTGAGCGTGATTTCTCCGAAGACACGGCTGCAACGATTGATTCCGAAGTGTCTGAGCTGGTGGATTCCGCCTACAAGCGCGCCACCAAGGTGCTCGTTGAGAACCGCGCCGTTCTCGATGAGCTTGCCGAGATGCTGGTTGAGCATGAGACCGTCGATGCCGATGAGCTGCAAGAGTTGTTGATACGCCGCGACGTCCGCGTTGCTGAGTACGTCTGAACAGGACACCTTGACGATCAGTCGCTGGCAGATCTGCCAGCGGCAGTTGATTGAATCTCTCCGGTCTCAGCCCCTGCTGGTGGTGCTTAGGCCTGATCTGGCTGACTTGACGCCACGTCATCTCGATCGTTCAGGCTTTGTTTGTCTGGTCGACAGGCTCGCCAATGCCGGAGTGCGGCATCTGGAAATCGCCTGGACCCCCCATCCGCGCTGGGGTGAGCTGATCACCTCGCTTCGCCAGTCCTATCCCGACTTGCATCTGGGGGTGGCCTCCGTCACATCCGCTGACGCCCTTCAGGCCGTGATCGATCTCGGTGTGAGCTACGCGATGTCGCCGTGTTTCGATCCAATCCTCCTCGAGATGGCCCAGCGCCACGGCCAGCTCCTGGTTCCTGGTGTTTTCTCGCCCTCCGAGTTTCAGCAGGCGATGTCTCGTGGCTGTGAGCTGGTGAAGTTGTTTCCCGCTTCCGTGGTCGGGTGCGATTACCTGCGTCAGCTGTCCGCTCCATTGGATCCCTTGCCGCTGGTCATCGATGCCGGCGGTCTGGGCGTGGCGGATCTGGATCCCTGGCTGTCGTCGGGATGCCATGCCGTTGCTCTTGGGCGCGGAATCATGCGGCGTCATTCACTCGATCAGGCCCTATTGAGTTGGTTGAAATGAGACTTTGGTGCTACAGCTGAGAAAGGGATTGTCAGTTCAATGTCTCAGTTGTCGGTCAAGTTGTCCGATAAGGCCGATGCCTTGATCGCACAGCTTCAGAAAGAGATCTTCAATCGACGTCGGAAAAAGGTCACCGCTGCAGGTGTGGTTGAAACGCTGGTCGAGAGCGGAGCAAGATCACAGTCGGACAAGCGGTTTGCCACCTCCTGGAAAAATCTGATCAAGGACATCGAAAAGGCTGCCAAGCTCGCCAACGCCCATGGCAGCAAGCCCGCTTCGCTCAGCGATGCCGAATGGGCCATGGTGCTCAGCCATCGTCAGCGCACGGCTGAGGCCAAACCTGCCAAGTCGGTCACCCGCAAGCGGACAGGCAAAGCGGCCTCAGGCGCCGGCGCCGCATCGACCAGCGCTTCGGTCGCTCAAGCCAAAGCCGTCAGCAGCAGCACCAAAACCGTCAAGAAGGCAGCGGCTTCCACCACTGCTTCCACGACACGCAAGCCCAGGCCCGCCAAGCGGGCACGCAAGGCCACCACGGGCAGCACCGCCACAACGTCCGTTGCCAAGCGCATGGCCAAGGCAGCAGGACGACTCAGCAGCGGTTCACTGTCCAAGAGCGGCATCAGTTCCCCCGCGAGAAGCTGACCTCCCTTGCGTCCTCAGACCAGGCCCTCGGGTCTGGTTCAGGTCACAACAGACTGCACTGACCCTGTTGGCGCAGGAGGTGATCGGCGAGAACCAGAGTCACCATCGCCTCCACCATGGGGACCGCCCGTGGCAGCACGCAGGGATCGTGGCGCCCTTTCGCGGCCAGGGTGGTGGCAGCGCCGGCGGCGTTGATGGTTTGCTGCTCTTTGCGGATCGTGGCCGTGGGTTTGAAGGCCACGCGGATCAGGATCGACTCGCCGTTGCTGATCCCCCCCTGAATGCCACCCGAGTTGTTGGTGGCTGTGCGCAGACGACCGTCATCGCTGGGAAGAAAGGCATCGTTGTGTTCGCTGCCTTTCAGGAAGGTGCCAGCGAAGCCGGAGCCGATTTCGAAGCCTTTGGTGGCCGGCAGTGACATCACCGCCTTGGCCAGATCCGCCCCGAGTTTGTCGAACACAGGCATGCCGAGTCCGACGGGCGGGCGTCGCACCACACACTCGATGATGCCGCCGCAGGAATCGCCCTCCCGGCCGATGGCTTCGATGCGTTCGATCATCCGTTCCGCCATCGGCTGATCGGGGCAGCGCACGATGTTGGATTCGACGGCCTCGCTCGACACGCTGCCTGGATCGACAACGGCCTCAAGGTCATGGATGCGCTTGACCCAGGCGATCACTTCGGTGCCCGCCACCGTCTGAAGCAGTTGCCTCGCGATGGCTCCTGCTGCCACCCGCCCGATGGTTTCCCGGGCCGAGGCACGGCCACCACCACTGCGGGCCTGGATCCCGTATTTCGCCTGGTAGGTGGCGTCAGCATGAGAGGGGCGGAAGGCCACCTCCATTTCCTTGTAGTCCTGGGGGCGCTGATCCTTGTTGCGCACCACCATGGCGATCGGCGTGCCGAGGGTTTCGCCGTCGAGCAGGCCGCTGAGAATCTCCACCTGATCGGCTTCCTTGCGCGGCGTGGTGATCTTGCTCTGACCTGGTTTGCGCCGGTCGAGCTCCGCCTGTATGGCCTCAAGATCCAGCCGGAGTCGGGGCGGACAGCCATCCACGATCACTCCGACGCCTCCCCCATGGGATTCGCCGAACGTGCTGATCCGGAACAGATCGCCGAAGCTGCTGCCCATGCCTATCTCCTGATCCGACGAGCGTAATAAGTCGACGGCGCCGGTTCCAAGCCTGGCGGCCTTGTCAACGCCGGGCGGCGATCAGATCAACTCCTTCAGGATGCCCGCCGGATGCTGATCCTCCGCCAGGTCACGCAGCATGCAGAAGTCACTGAAGTCGAATCCCGGGCCGACGCAGCAGCTCACCAGGGCGTAGGGGCCCTCGGGTTTCGCTGCCTGCCAGTGATCGGCGGGAATCACCTGGATGGGGTGTTGCAGGGACAGGATGCGGTGCGATGGACTGCCCCCTTCCGGTGGAAGCTCCCAGAGTGTGAGAGGCGCTCCCTGCAGATGAATCCAGACTTCGTCGGCATGACGCACCCGGTGCCATCGACTGACGGACTGGCGATCCAGCAGGAACAGGATTGTGGTCAGGGCAGCGCGTTGTTGGCCGTCCGCGCGGGTCACGGGCTGCTTGCTGCGGTGCATTTCCCGGTACCACCCTCCCTCCGGGTGTGGCATCAGTCCCCAGGCTTCAATCAATTGGTCCGTCACAGCATCCGGAGAGCGGCTGCCCCTGCCGGTGCCTGGTGGAGGCGCCATCGTTGATCTCCTTTGCCCCCTTGATAGCCCTTGCGCCCTGCAACCGCATCCTGCAGCCGTCGGGGCGCGGGTCATGGATCCGTGGCGCGGAGCTCACGGGCCTGCTCGGCCGTAATCCGTCCCGCGTCCTCAAGGATGTCGCGGATGGTTTCAAGGGTCAGCACTGCATGGAGCCTGAGGCCCTGCTGCGTCAGTCGCTGCCTGGCTCGGGGGTCGTGCCGGCCGCCGTGGTCGAGGAAGACCACAACATCATTGACGCGCAAGCCGGAGCCGGTGAGCTTGCCGATCCCGTCCAGCACGCTGCCGCCAGTGATCAGGATGTCATCGACCACGGCGACGGTGTCGCCCTCATTGAACTCCCCTTCCACCAGCCGGCGGGTGCCATGGGCTTTCACTTCCTTGCGGGGATAGATCAAGGGCTTGTGCAGCTGCAGGGAGAGCCCGGTGGCCGTGGGAAGGGAGCCATAGGGAATCCCGGCGATCCGGTCGAACCCCAGCGGAGCCAGCTGCTGTGCGTAGCAGTCGAGCACCCGGTGGAACAGGGCCGGATCGGAAATGATCTGGCGCAGATCCACGTAGTAGCTGAAGGTGGCACCGCTGGCCTGCCGGAACGCACCGAACAACAGGCAGCGGATATCGAAGAGGTCGATCACCAGCTCCCTGAGTTCGGGGCTGATCGTTTTCAGCGCTTGGCGTGATTGCGGTTCGGGGGCGCCCGACGACTTCGATGGTGAGGGATGGGGCCAGATCTGGCAGTGTTTGGAGCGTGCTGACCGGGTTGTTGTCCCTTCCTCTAGATGCGCGTCACGCATGCGGTTGATGCGTGCTTTCAGGGCTGCGGTCTTGCCATTGATGTCGCCTTCATTCAGCAGGCTCTGCGGCAGCGGCAGGAGCAGTCCATCGCCGGCCTGATTGAGGCCTGCCGCAAGCATGTGGCGGAGTTTCCCCTCCTCACCCCAGAGCGAGCGCAGCATCACGAACCGTTCAGGGGCGGCCTGGCGCACGCGTCTGAGAATGGCTGGATCACTGGTGCCCACCTCGAGCAGGAGTTGATCAGGCGTTCCCCAGCGCTGACTTTCCCGCACCACCTCAAGGAACAGTGGTGTTGAATCGTCTGGGAAGTGCTGCAGTGCCCGGGCGGCAGGGTTGGAGCTGTGGCAGTTGATCACCACGCCTTTGCCGGGATAGAGCAGAAAGGGGGCCGCGATGTCCTGGCCGGCCAACGGGTTCAGGGTGACGGCATCGGCATGCAGGGTTTTGAACAGATAGGCAGCGATGGCGCTGGAGCTGTTGAGGTCGCCATGCTTGATGTCGATGATCAGTGGCAGATCCGGTGGTAAGAGCTCCCGCACTTCCAGGAGCAGCTCCACCCCAGCCGAACCCATCGCCTGATAGAAGCCCAGGCTTGGCTTGTAGGCGCAGACATGATCTGCGGTGGCTTCGATCACGGATTTGCACCATGCCCGTGCCTGGCTGAGGAGCGAACTGCCTCCGAGCTGCCTGGAGAGAGCCCAGCTGCGCAGCATCTCTGGATTGGGATCCAGGCCTGTCACCAGCAAGGACTGGCGGCTTGCGATCGCCTCGGTCAGGGCGGTGAAGAAATTCATGGTGCTGGCTTGCCCTGCTCACCCGTCCTGATGGTCTGCGTGCAGCATCGAGCCCGGGATCTGGTCGTTCTCATGGTCGCTGCGGCGAACACTGCCCCTGTCTCAGGCCGTGGATCATCACGCTAAGGCTCTGGTCACCGTCCGGTGTTCTTGCCCGATTTATGGCTGTACATCAGCCCATCGGCTCGCTGCCAGGTGTCGATCAGGGTTTGGTCCTGTTGGCTGAATGCGAGTCCGATCGAAATATCAACCGCTTCGTCAGCAAAGGCGGTTTCAAGGCGATCAAGGAGTTGTTCTTCCCTGTGGTCCGTTGGTTCACGGAAGAGAACTGTGAATTCATCGCCACCCACCCTTGCCGCAACGTCCTCACCCCGAATGATGCGCTTCAGAACCTGAGCAGTGCGCCTGAGCAGAGCATCACCGGCCGCATGCCCGAGTGAATCGTTCACGCCTTTGAAATGATCGAGATCGATCACCGCAATGGCGTATTGGCGGCGGTGCCGCTGCAAGGCGTTGTTTTCCCGCATCAGGAGTTCGTCCCAGGCCCGGCGATTGGGCAGTTCGGTGAGGCTGTCGGTTCTGCTCTGCCTGCGCAGTTCGTCGCTGATCTGTGCTTCCTTCACCAGGGCGGTTCGACTCATCATCACGCCGACCCCAGAACTCATCAGCCCGACGATGAAAATCAGTCCGGCGACGCGTTTGGGTAGCCGATCCAGGAGGCTGTAATCCACCCATGCTTCGTAGAGAACTTCCAGGTCCCCGGATGTGAGCAGAACGAACTGATGAAGGTCGGCTTTAGCTGCTCGTTGTTTCTCTTTTGCCGCTGGAGGACTGGAGAGGAAGTGGATGTGTTCATTGTCAATCACCTCCAGGTGATTCATCGGATATATGGAAAGTGCAGTGTTGATCTTCAGCCAGTTTTTTCTGTCAGGAAGCCAACCTGACATCATGGCTTGATATTCATTCCTTGCGAATGAATCAAGCATCAGGTTGAGATGAACGATGGCGAATGGCTCCCTGTAGTCCTGGCTGAGAGCGACCCCTGCCTCAGACAGCCTTGCCAGGAGGACCGCTGGCTCTTCTCCAGAAATGGAATCAAAGGCGACTGGGACCGCCC
>WTHL01000173.1 GCA_011523155.1 Synechococcus sp. PL34863bin_39
GCCATCGTTTACGAGGAACTCACTGGCGAGGAGTACCACCCCGTCGATGGCGCCCGCCACGTGCGCTGATCGAAGCGGTGTAACGGCGTGCAAATGACTACCACCCTCGCCATCCATCTGAGCTAGACAGAACGAGTTCGGCCCTTAAGGTTTTCTTTATGGCCACTCTCAAAGCCTCCTTCGGGCCATTCGTGCGCTTGCTTGCAGCAGTTGGCGCTCTCAGCAGCCTCCTGCTTCTGGGCGCTCTCAATCTGCTGAGCTGAGCGTCAAGGCGTTGGCCAACGCACCGTCGGGCTCATTCCCGATCGACCCCCTGCTGCCTGACCTGTGTGCACGCCTCACGCCGGGCGCCACAGTGTTGCTGCAGGCGCCCCCCGGAGCAGGCAAAACCTCACGAGTGCCCCTGGCCCTGCTCGGCTGCTGGCAGGACATTCCGGCAATGACCGGAACGGTGCTCATGCTCGAGCCGAGGCGACTGGCCACGAAGGCCTCAGCCCAGCGCCTCGCAGCGCAACTGAATGAACCGATTGGCGAGCGGGTTGGTTATTCCGTGCGCCATGAACAGAGGCGAAGCCCCAGAACCCGTCTGGAGGTGCTCACGGCAGGACTGTTTCTCAAGCGATTGCAGGCCGACCCGGAACTGACGGGTGTGAGCTGCGTGATCTTCGACGAATTCCACGAACGGGGAAGGGACAACGATCTGGGCCTGGCCCTGGTGCGCGATACGAAATCGCTGCTGCGACCGGATCTGCGCCTGCTCCTGATGTCAGCCACGCTTGATCTCAGCGATCTGATCGCGAAACTGCCTGAAGCGGCTGTGGTTCGAAGCGAAGGACGTTCGTTTCCGGTGGAGACCGTCCACCTTCCACCCCGCAGTGATGAAGCCCTAAGCCGCACCGTGCTCAGGGCCGTCGAAGACCACGCCTTGGCGTTGCGCCCGCGGCCCTCGGAGGAAGGCCTCGCGTCGCCAACGGTTCTGGTCTTTCTCCCCGGCGTGGGTGAAATCGAACGTTGCCGGCTGCTGCTGGAGCAGGCGGCATCCCTTGAAACCTGGGATGTTGCCTGCCTGCATGGGCAGCAGCCCCTCAACATTCAGAGCCAGGCCCTGGGCCCATGCCCACCAGGCCGTGACGGACGGATCGTGCTGGCGACGGCGATTGCCGAGAGCTCGCTGACGATTGAAGGCGTTCGGCTTGTGATCGACAGCGGTCTCAGCCGCCAGACGCAGTACAACCCGGGGCACGGGATGGAGGCACTGGTGACGCGTCCATCAAGCCTCGCCAGTGCGGATCAACGGCGGGGCCGCGCCGGCCGCCAAGGCCCTGGAACATGCGTGCGGCTCTGGTCACCGGCTGAGCAGACCCGCCGACCGAAGCACGATCAACCGGAACTGCAGCGCTGTGATCCACAGCCCCTGGTTCTTGATCTGGCGGCGTGGGGGGCAGGGCTCGGAGACGATTTGCAATGGCTTGATCCGCCTCCGGCACCGGCCTTGCATGAGGGCCAACGGCAGCTGCAACAACTCGGCGTCATCAGCCAGGACGGAGGCCTGTCCCCAACAGGCCGGCAACTGGCACGGCTCGGCGCCCATCCACGCCTTGCTCTGCTGCTGCTGCATGCACGCGCATGGAGGTGCGATCAACTGGGCGCCGACCTCGCGGCCCTTCTGAGTGAACGGGATCCCCTCAGCCCCCTCGAGCATGGCGTCGATCTTGGGGCAAGGCTGGCCGTCCTGCGTGCTGGTGCCAACCACCGCCTGAAACCGGTTCAGCGCCTGAGCCAACAACTTCTCGGCCAGCTCCGAAGCCTGCCGCCCAGCGCACCTGATCCATCGGGCTGGGAGCTGCCGCCAGCAGACGATGAGAGCGAAGGGTTCATCGCGGCCCGCCTCGTTGCAGCCGCTTTTCCGGAATGGGTCGCCCTGCAGCGGACCCAGCAGCCCGGTCGCTACCGGCTGCGCCAGGGGAGGGGAGCGGAACTGCATCGTCAGGACCCCCTCGTTGGCCAGGAGGCTCTGTCCGTCGCCAGACTGGAGCTGGGTCGAAGCAACGCCAGGATTCAACTGGCCCTGCCTCTGCCACGCGCATGGCTGGTTGAACGCGCCGAACTTGAGGGTCACTGGCAGACCAAGGCGGAGTGGGATGAGATCAGCAACAGCGTCCGCGCCACGCGGACGCTGTTGCTTGGTGCCCTGACCCTGCAGAGCCAGGCCCAGCCAAAACCTCCGGCAGAAGAAAGCTGCCAACTGCTCATCGCACGCCTGCGGGAGCACGGACTGTCTCCACTGCCGTGGACGGAACGCACCCAGCAGCTACGAGCACGCCTGCAGCTGATGCATCAACACCAGGGCCCGCCATGGCCATGCCGAACCCTGGACGCCCTCCAACAGCAACCGGAGCACTGGATCCGAGCAGCCTTGATGGGATGCACACGCTGGAGCGATGTGGAGGAGAGCAGCTTGGTCGACGCCCTCTGGGGCGATCTGACCTGGGATCACAGGCAAAGCCTGAACACCTTGCTGCCGGAACGCACCCGAATTCCATCAGGGCGCGAGGCACAGCTGCACTACGGCGACCGGGAGGTAGTGCTGGCAGTGAAACTGCAGGAGATGTTCGGATGTGATCAGGGTCCGAGCGTTCTGAACGGAAGGGTGCCGGTCACCCTTGAGCTGCTCTCTCCAGCAGGACGACCGCTGCAACGCACCCAGGATCTCGCTGGTTTCTGGACAGGCAGCTACAGGGATGTGCGCCGGGAGATGCGAGGCCGTTACCCCAAACACCCCTGGCCGGAAGACCCCAGACAGGCCCTGGCGACGGCCCGGACCAAGGCCCGTGCCGAGCACAATCGCAGCTGAGCGCGATCTTGAGATCCGGCTGCGAGAAAGCGTTTTGGTGGCAACGCCATCAAGTCAATAAAACAAAAAAACTTGTTACCTTAAAGTGGTCTTCAAGACTTTCCAATGTCCGACAACTCCCGCTTCGGCTTCGTCAACTTTGCTGAAACCTGGAACGGCCGGCTGGCCATGCTTGGCTTCGTGATCGGCCTGGGCACTGAGCTGCTGACGGGTCAGGGGATCCTGACGCAGATCGGCCTGGGCTGATTGCTCGCAACGCGTTCATCACCACACGACCTGGTGATCTGCCCCGCCGTCGCAACGGCGGGGTTTTTGTTTGGTCATTCACTGCAACCCCCGCTGCGCGAAAGTGGTGATCCCTGCCCTCTGGCTTTGCCCAGACTGTTCGTCAACAATCGCCGTGATGGTGCACGCCTGATCAGCAGCGCCCTTGTGCTGTTCAGTATCTGCGCCACGCAGATCCAGCAACCCTGGGGCCTTCCCGCCACCCTTGTTCTTGCCGCGTTGTGCCTCTATTGGGGCATGGCCTATCGACGTCTTGACCGCTGACGCTCCGCCGACCTATTCCGTATCGCAACTGAACAGCGCGATCGGCTCGCTGTTGGACAGGGGATTTGCCCCCAGATTTCTGGTGCAAGCCACCGCCTCGCGTCCCCAGATCAAGAAGGGGCATCTGTGGCTGACCCTCACAGACGGCGATGCGAGCATCACGGCGGTGGCCTGGGCCTCGAAGGTGCAGCAGCTGGACTACGTCCCCGCAGATGGCGACGGCGTCACCGTCGTCGGCAAGCTCAACTTCTGGGGAGCCAGGGCGAGTCTCGCCGTGCAGATCCTCGACGTGCGTCCGAGCCTGACCACGGTTCTGCGGCGCTTCGAAGCGGTTCGAACCCTGCTGGAATCGGAGGGAGTGATCGATCCTCACCGGCGCAGACCACTCCCGCGCTGCCCCAGACGCGTCGCCATCCTGACCAGCGCTCCGAGTTCTGCACTTGCCGACATCCTTCGCACGGCAAGCGACCGCTGGCCGATGACGGACCTGATGGTGGTGCCAATCCCCGTGCAGGGAGAGGTGGGGGAACGCATCTGCTCTGCGCTGGAGCAGATCCAAAACGGACTGGGAGAGATCCGGGCAGACGCGATTGTGATGGCGCGAGGGGGAGGCAGTCGCGAGGACCTGGCCGTCTTCGATGACGAGCGTCTCTGCAGAATCCTGGCGAGCTTCCCTGTGCCGGTTGTGACAGGCATTGGCCACGAAGACGACCTGACCGTCGCCGACCTGGTGGCTGACCATCGCGCCGCAACACCAACCGCCGCGATCGTGGCACTGCTGCCGGACAGAAACTCCGCAGCCATCCAGCTGTCCGAACGCAAACGCATGCTCCACCGCCAGATGCTCTGGGGGCTGGAGCGGAAACGCCGCAGCCTCGTCGAGCAGCGAGAACGCTGGGCCGCGTGTCCCCCCTCAGCACTGCTGAATCTCCGACGATCCTCCCTCAGGCAACGTCAGCATCTACTGCAAGCACTGTCGCCCCAGCGCTGGCTGTCACGCGGGTTCGCGATTCTGGAGTCACCCCAGGGCGATGTGATCCGGAGCGTGCATGACGTGACGTCGGGCGATGCTCTGATCGTGCGCCTTGAAGACGGTGCCCTCGATGTCGACGTGCAGCGCACCCATGCCGATGGCACGGACCGAGGCGCGACCCCGTAGCGTTGGCCAAGGTGATGATGTGAGAACAATGCCTCCTCGGGCGCCGAAGGACCCACGCAAACAGTGGCGCAAGGATGCTGAATCGCTCAGTTACGAGGAGTCCCTTCAGGCTGCTGACCTGCTGCTGACTGAACTGCAGGGTGACAACATCCCCCTCGCACAACTGCAGGAGACCTACCAGCGAGGTCAGATCTATCTGGAGCACTGTGACCACCTGCTCGAGAGCACGGCGCAACAGATCCTGCAGCTGGATCCTGCAACGATGACAACACAACCCCTGAATCCCGAAGGAAAGGATGGTTAAGAACGTTCGCTGGCTGTACCTACTGCTGGCTCTATTGGGAGCGATCCTGCCCTGGCAGGCGAACCTTGACTTCATGCAATCCACGGGCGGCCAGGGATTTGCACTGCAGCAATTCATTGACGATGCCAACGTCAACGCTGCAGCGAGATCATTGAGCCGAGACCTCGCGATTGGAGCGACGGCCATCACAATCTGGATTGTGGTTGAGGCCCGACGACTGCAGGTCAAGCGATGGTGGATTGCGCTGATTGCATGCTTCGCCGTTGCCTTTGCCTGTGGGGCACCCTTATTTCTCTTCTTAAGAGAATTAAGGCTGGAGGAACTTGAAGATCAGAATGAAAGCAGCGATTGAGACCTAATCAATCTCTTTGACGCTGACATCAATCACGGCTTCACTGGCAGGCGTGGATGGCGTCTCGCTCTGACTCTCGCTTGACGGACCAGGAAGCTCAGAACCGCACACCGTGCACACGCCTGCGGCCGAGAAGCTCACTGCGCCGCATGTTGCGCATGTGCGCATCCGACTTTGAAGCAACTTCCAGCCGATCCATCCGGCCCCAGCCAAAACCAAGGGGAGAATCAACACGAGGATCAGGAGTCCTCCTGCCAAATCCAACAGAAATCGCCCGGCGGCGGTGGGAAGCAAGAGGAGGGCCAGCACAGCCACCCAAACGATCGGGATCGGTGAACGCAACGGGGCAGTCCATCAACTCAGACCTCAGTTTCACCGATGCCAGCGACCAGGGCAGCACGTGGCACGTTCGGATCTCCGCTGCGACGCATCCGGTTGGCCGCCAGAACCACGCTCCAGCACTGACCGAAATAGATCACCACACCGATCATCCAGACCCACAGAGTGAGGACAAGGACGCCGCCGATCACCCCGTAGGCCTGAAACCGCGTACCAAGCGAGAGAATGCTTCGACTCACCGCCAGGTTCAGAATGGTGAACAACAATCCGATCAAGACTGAACCCGGAATCAACGGCTTGAGAGGCACACGGCGACTGGGCAACAGGAACTGGAGCAACAGCGCGAGGGCAGAAAACCCCAAGCAAGGAACGAGAAAACGGCCGAACTTCAGAACGGGAATCAAAGCAAGAAAGTCTGCGAGCCAAGGAAGTGATCGCACAAAATCCACCAGGGCAGTGGCAGGAATCATTCGCAGATTTGCACTGATTTGATCAACAACGATCAGGAGACCGATCATCAAAACGACCACAAATGCCTCAAGACGGAGTTTGATGAACTGCCAAACATGCTCCTGCCAAGGCCTCGAATCGCGCGGCTTCGGCAGCACTCCATGCCAGATTCGATCAGCGCCACGTTGCAGTGTGAGATAAACATTTCCGGCGGTGATCAAAAGAACGCCGGCACCCAACAATCCTGCTCCGAAGCCCTGACTCACGAGCTGATCCAATGTTTCCTGCACCAAAGCAACCACTGAAGGAGGAAAAATCCCAGAGGTGTAATCGATAATTTGCTCACTCAAGCCAACTTGCCTTCCCAAGAGCCAGGATGCAATCGAAATAACGATGAGGAGCAAAGGAAAAATGGACTGCAATGTGTAATAAGCAAACGCTGCACTTAAATCAACGCAATCACAACGACACCAACGAAGATAGGCCTGCCACAACGAGCGAATGACACGGCTCATGATGGACCGGCGCGTCATCATTCTGACTCTCACGAGCTACACGCTAGCAACCAGACTCCCCCCTTCCATGATCGTGACGAGCTGCTGGTGGGCAGTTCCCCAATGACCGCGTTGCTTCTTCTTCAGGGGGGGGGGTAAAAAAGTTGCCATCAAAAAAGCCGCCCCATCAGGAGCGGCTTTCTT
>WTHL01000029.1 GCA_011523155.1 Synechococcus sp. PL34863bin_39
ATCCTGTATCGGCGCGCGAGGTCGATGAAGATGTCGCTCATCACACGCCAGAACAGGCCAAGGGCGTAGATCGTGGTGAGCGAACGAATCGACTCGGGCGCGAATGCCGGAAAGAAACGATTGATCAGGGCGATCAGGGGATCCCGCTTGGAACGCAGTTGAATCACCCGATCACAGGCATCGAGGAAAGGCTGGGAATCGAAATAGGCATCCATCCCTCCGGTCGCATGCCAGAACATCGCCTTCTGGCAGTACTCGGCGTACTCGTAGTTGATCCTGTCCCCAGCGAGATGTCTCTTCAGCCGCGCCAGCGAGAAACCCTCATGGAAGAAGCGCATCACCGGGAAGGGATTCAGCAGCTGGGTTTCTCCCTGATAGACGAGATTCCTGCTGTAGGCGTCAAGCACAATCCCGTAGCTCTCGAGCACATTCACCACCTGCAGAAGATGGTCGGGCGTGTCGGCCAGCAGTGGCGTGTCAGCCAGCAACCTGCTCACCAGTTCGTCGAAGTCGGGAAGCACGGCGGCGTTGGGGGCGGTCTGGGTTGCGGTCATCAGGCTGCACCTCCACGGATCACGGCAAGGGCAAAATCACTAAGGCCCGCTGTGGATGACTCACTGAGCCCGACCAGGAGATGGGGCACGAGGCCTAGAACAAGGATGCCGAGAGAGAGAAGGATGGCTGGCATCTGTTGATCCAGTGGAACAGGAAGGAGAACACGTGGATTGGGATCGTCACCCGAAGCAATGGCCATACGACCGAAGAAGGCACGGTTCACAAGCAGAAGGAAATACACAGCCGTCAGACCAGAGCCCACCATGCTGAACAGCGTGGCTGCAGGGAAGGGTTCGAGACTGCCTCGGAAGATCAAAAATTCCGAGATGAAGCCGGCCATTCCGGGAATACCTGCACTGGCCATCACTCCGATGATCATGAGTGTTCCGCTGAGTGGAAGGCCGCGCTGAGGATTGAGAAGACCGCGCAGGATATTCAGATCACGGGTGCCGGTGCGTTCGTAGACAACACCAACGACCAGGAACAGAACCGCCGAAATCAGCCCGTGGCTGACCATCTGGAACAGGGCGCCCATGAGACCCAGCGGCGTTGCCGCCGCTGCGGCAAGCAACACATAACCCATGTGCCCAACGGAGCTGTAAGCGACCATCCGCTTCATGTCCGTCTGGGCGATGGCAGCGAGGGAGCCGTAGAGGACGGACACAGCAGCCCATCCAGCCAACCAGGGCGATGCGATCTGCCAGGCTTCTGGGAAGAGGCCAAGGCAGAAGCGCAGAAGACCGTAAGTGCCGAGCTTCAGCAGAACACCAGCCAGAAGAACGGAAACAGGCGTCGAGGCCTCGGTGTGGGCATCAGGGAGCCAGGTGTGAAAGGGGAAGAGAGGAATCTTGATCCCGAACCCAATGAGCAGAGCACCCATCAGCAGCAGCTGGGTGGCGATGGGCATGGCACCTGGAAGAATCGGGTTGACATTGAAGTCAACGGTGCCCGTTGCCAGGGACAGTCCGAGAAAAGCTCCCAGGATCAAGACACCTGACACCGCCGTGACGATCAGGAACTTGGTGGAGGCGTAGGCACGGTTGGCTCCACCCCAGACCGCAATCAAAAGCCAGAGAGGGATCAGTTCCAGTTCGTAGAACAGGAAGAACAGCAGGAGGTTCTGGGAGAGGAAGGCACCGTTGACAGCGCCACTGATCACCAGGAGAAGGGCGAAGTAGATCCTTGGTCTGTTGGTGATGTTCCGGGATGCAAGGGCAGCCACAAGGCAAAGCACCCCGTTCATCAGCACCAAAGGCATGGACAGGCCATCCACAGCCAGCGCATAGTCCAGACCGATGCTGGGGAGCCAGCTGACCGATTCAACGAGCTGCAGTCCAGGATCCGCGGGATCGAAGGGGACAAGAGCCCAGAGGCTGGCAAGACACTGGAGCACCAACACACCAGCGGTGATCCGCCGGAGGAGGTCACTGGAGTGTGTCCCGGGAAGAACACTGAGGATCAGGGCGCCCAGGAACGGGATCAGAAGCAGGACAGTGAGCAACATCATGGTCTGATCAACGGAGAAGCCAGTTCACCGAGGTGAGGAACAGAAGAATGGCCGCGACAACGGTGAGCACATAGGTCTGACTTTTTCCGCTGATGCTGAGCTTGAGGCTGTCGGCACTGTCAAGCGAGAACCGGGCCATGAAATGGAGCAGGCCATCCACCACGACACGGTCAAAGGCATAGGCAAGCCGTGAAAAGGCCCCGACGACATTGACGATGGTGAGTCGGTAGAAGCGCTCGGTGTAGAAATCAAAGGCGAGAAGGTCCTGGATCCAACGCACCAGAGGGTTGATCGAGCGGGACCAGGCTTTGCTGAGAGGGATCAGGGCACCCGCAAGCACGCCTGCAACACCACTACCGACCACGAGGCCAGCAGCCCAGACGGGAAAGGCAAGAAGTCCATCAAGGGACTCCAGACGGATGAGGAAGATCGGTGTCAGCAGCACGATCACAGCCAGGGCAACCATGGGGGAGGCCATCTGCCAGTTGACTTCCGCAGATCGGCGGGTCTTCAGCAGCGGCTGACCGAGGAAGACATGACGGAAGACCCGGACCAGGTTGAGTGCTGTCAAGGCATTGGTGAGCAGAAAAATGATCACCAGGCCTGCGGATCTGGAACCGATCAGCTCCACAGACTGAGCGAGGCAGAGAAAGCCGCCCAGGGGAAGAAGGCCGACAAGGCCGGCTGAACCGATCAGGAAGGAGGTTGTCGTCGCCGGCATCCGCCCCCCCAGACCACCCAGTTCCGTGATGTCCTGACAGTTTGTGGATGCGATCACACCACCAACGCTCATGGAGAGCAGAGCCTTGGAGACGGCGTGGGAAAAGAGAATCAGCAGTGCCAGAACGGGCACCTGCAGGGCAATGGCGATGAAGACCAAGCCCAGGTAAGCCGTGGTTGAGTAAGAGAGTGTCCGCTTGATATCGACCTGGGCGATCGAGACGAGAGAGCCTCCGATCGCACTGATCGCGCCCACCACCTGCAGAACCACCAGGGTGACCGGAGCATGCTGCAGAAGCGGCATCACCTTGAGGAGCACGATGGCTCCGCATGTGACGACGACGGAGTTCCGAAGAATGGATGCTGGATTCGGCCCCTCCATGGCCTCATCCAGCCAGAGGTGCATGGGGAACTGGGCGCACTTGCCCATCGGACCTGCAATCAGGCCAAGCCCGATGAGAGTTGTCGCCAGTGGGGAGAGTTTGTCCTGCGCCGCCCAGGCATAAAGATCATCGAAGCCCATCACGCCGGCATAGGCGGCGAGGGCCACCACGCCCATGAGCAGAAGAACATCACCAACGCGCTTGGTGAGAAAGGCATCCCGGGCGGCAGTGATGACAAGGGGCTGGGCGTACCAGAACCCCACCAGGAGATAGGTGGAGAGGGTGAGCATCTCCAGAAGGAAGTAGCTCTGGAACAGGGTGTCGCTGAGAACGACACCCGACATCGCTCCTTCAAAGAAACCCAGTAGGGCAAAGAACCTGGCCAGGGCCCATTCCTTGTCGAGGTAGCCCAGTGAATACACCTGGGAAACCAGGCTGAGGCCTGTGATCAGCTCAAGAGCCGCAACGTTGGTCAGCGACAGACTGAAGCTGATGTCGAGCTGCAGGTCAGCGACCGTCAGCCAAGGGAAGTGAAGCGTGGCAGGGCCATCAGCAAGAACGTCGCGGAGCACGAGGCTGCCGTGGACGAACGCGAGAAGGGTCAGAAGGATATTGAGGTAGGCAGCCGGACGATGCGCGTCGCGACGGAACCACCCAGCCGCCCAAGGCAACGCGACCAGAACTCCGACGAACCCGTAGATCGGGATCAGCCAGGAGGTCTGAATGGGCAGAGAAAGGGCCGAGTTCAAAAGGATGAGGGAGTCTTGAGCAGCGGCTGACTGCGCTAACGGCGGAGTTTAGAAAGCAGCGATCGCTAACGACGCGGCTTTAAGGACGGCGTTCACAGAGGGTTGACGATCAGAGGCGACGCAGGGCACCCGACGGCGCCAGGGCGGGTTCAACCTCCTGGTGAGGACGGGCGATGATGTGGGCGGCCACGAGGCCATCACCCACACGCTCACAGGCATCGGCACCGGCACGAACCGCTGCATTCACGGCACCGGTCTCACCGCGGACCATCACGGTGACGTATCCACCACCGACAAACTCACGGCTGATGAGGGTGACCTCAGCGGCCTTGGTCATCGCATCGGCAGCCTCGATCGCGGGCACCACGCCGCGGGTTTCGATCATGCCGAGAGCGATCCCCTGAACAGGCGACTGAGGAGCTGGAACAGCCGCCATGGCTGAAGAACCTGCACCCTTGCCGGAGCCTGAACGGCCAACACCAGCAGACGAGGATGACGAGGCTTTGGCGCCGCGGGAAGCAGGGGTGCGGCGGGTTGCGGTGGCTGCAGACGGTGTGGCCTTCGCCACAGGAGTGACATCCACAGTGGCCTTGGCGGCAGACGTTGGAGTGTTGGACGCTGTGGTGCCTGCAGCCTTGGCGCTGGTGGAGGCGGATGAGCGGCGACGGGGAGCAGGTGTGGCCATGGAAAGAAGGAGGGTGTCAGGACGGAAAGCGGGCGGGGATCAGCTATCCGTCCGGTGTCCAGTGGTCAATGATCCCGCCGATGGTGAGATCGGTGAGCACGGTGTTATCGGGGCAGGCATGGCGTGCAGCCGAACCGCTGGCTGTGAACACCCAGTTGCCTTCCCGGGCCCCGACAGGGTCGACGGCAACGAGCTTCTTGCCCTTGTTGTTCTTGAGAATGCGCAGGTGCATGTGATCCAGACCGGCAACGCGGTAGGTACAGACCAGTGTTCCCAGCACCTGCATGATCTCCATCAGCCCGCGGCACCCTTGGGAGCAGACGCAGTCGAGCCTTTGGGAGGATCGGGCTCCCAGTGGTCGATGATCCCGACGATGGTCAGGTCACTGGGATAGGACTTGCTGCCGGCGGCCTCGCGGGCAGCGGAGCTGCTCACACAGATCACCCAGTCACCGGGCTTGGCACCGACGGCGTCGACGGCGACCTTCTTGGTGCTCCCGTCGAGGACGACCTGGAGATGTTTGTGCTCGAAATCGGGGATCCGATTGGTGGAGACGAGCGGCTTGACGACCTTGACGATCAGCATGATCAGTGGGCCTCCTGTTGCACAGGATCGAGGGTGGACCCTACCGCTTCGGCAGGATTGGGCTGATCACGGTCACGGACCGTGAGCATGGTGTGGAGCAATCCTTCGCTGACGAGATCGCTGTACCGGGTGGTGATGGCGTCCTGCACTCGCTGGCAATCAGCAATCGCCCGTTGCCTGGCTCCGGGCACCTTGCCGGAGTAGTCGAAACGGACCACCACAGGAATGGGGAGATCACGGGAGACGTTGAGCCCCTTGAAGATCTTGACGCCGACATCAAGGTCAGGTGCCCCTTCCTCAACCGTGTCGAGATGGGCGAAGTAGGTGAGATTGCGGAGATGAACTTCCTTGAAGCCGATCCCGACACCAATGAAACGTTCGGCATGGCCAGCGTCGGGATAGGGACCCTGATGCGAGGAGCGAACGTAGTCCTGCTGAGAGAAATTATTGATCAGCAACTGGCTAATGAAACGCACCATCCCAGGATCGGGAGCATCCGCACAGTGGGTCGTGACAGCTGCCGTGACCGCATCGAAGGCCTGGGTCGCCGTCAGGGTTGCAGTGCTGTCGTAGAGGCTTCGCGCACACAGCCAACGGTCGAGCTGAATGTCTCCATCTCGATTGGGAACATGGACGCGGATGGCATCGGTATCGGTATCGAGACCCAGCAGGAGAAGGTCCACCGAAGCACCGCAACAGAAACTGTTCTCCACCGCCTCGCGAAAGTCGTGAAGGCGCTGAAGACCTGCACGGGCGGCAAGGGAATCATCGCTGCCATGGGCGGCGCAACCCTGATGCTCAGGATCCAGTGAACTGAAGTGATAGAGCACGACCTTGAGGTAACGGGTCGGCGCATGGGGCTCATTGGGAAGGCTTTCCCGGTAGCGACGGTGCTCGGTTTTGACCCAGCGATTGACCGTGTTCTCGACATCGAACATGGCGCCGGCATGGGAACGACGGCGAACGGCGCTGAATGGAATGCGCAGGGCGTAGGCCACGGAATGGGCCAGGCGTCCGTCGGCGCAGGGCGTCACATCAAGCAGATGGAAACCACAGTCCAGCAGGAAGGAATTGAATGCGATGGACCGGGTGCTGCCGGCAGCCGCATCGAGAGGGTCCTCCAGGAAAAAGCGTTCACTGAAGGCCTGATGGGACTGGAACACACACCAGGCGAACAGGGCACGCATGTCGAGGGGGCGCACCCAGGATTTCTCGAGGATGTGATCAGGAAGATCAAACCCGAGCTCTGAACGGGACAGACGCTGTGCCTGCACCAGAAAATCAGCGTCGTGCTGAAGGGCAGACACCTTCTGAAGCACAGGAACGATGCGCTCAAAGCGACCCTTGACCTGATCTTCGTAGGCCTTCAGATGGTTGTTGGCCGCAAGATCAGTCAGAGGATGGGTTCCGAGCACACCACGACGGGCATCAGTGGCGCTACGGAACCGTGACGCCGGAGAACAGGCATCATCGGCTCGGGATCCGATCGTTTGCGACGTACTGCCAGACCT